>JAFYWO010000117.1 GCA_017557925.1 Alphaproteobacteria bacterium
AAAAATATTATGAAAATAACATAAAATCCTCATCAATACCCTATGTGAACGGACAAAAAGAAGGTGTCGCCAAATACTATTACGAAAATGGTTATATGCAATTTCAATGCGGTTATGTAGAAGATCTTATGGACGGCGAAGCAAGAATGTATGATAACGAAGGAAAAGTTCTCTACAATATTATGACAGCTAATGATAAATTTGTGTCCGGAACTTGTAACTATATGAACGAAAAAAATGAAGTAAACACAAAAGATATTCCTTCGCTATTGCTGGAAGCATTTAATGCAAAATGTTTGTTATTGGGTTCAAAGATAGCCAAAAATCATTGTTCAATAGATAAAATAAATAAAACAAAAGACTGCAATCCTAAATGTTTAGAAAAAAACAAAAAAGAAATCAACTCATACTTAAAAACATATATAAAAGATAATTCGGTTGAAAAAAATAAAAACTCATAAAAAGATTATAAAGACTAAACAATGAATAATATAAAGAGTATAAGAAAAAAGTTAAATATAAGTGTTACTGAACTCTCAAAAAGGGTAGGGATGTCACAGGCAAACCTTACCAAAATAGAGAACAATCAAGTAGAACTGAAAGTAGAATTAGCTCAAAAAATAGCAAATTCACTAAATATACCTATTGAGGCAATATTAAATAATTCCTCAAAAAGCTTAAATAACATAGAATTGATAAATCCGGAAGTTTACAGTTTACCACAATTTTCAGGATTAAATATTCCTTGTATAGAAAACACACAAAACTCAAAAGGCTTTATTTTGGATGATGATACAATGTATCCGCTCCTGCCTAAATATTCAATCGCATTGATTGATACAACCAAACACACCATAGAAAATGCAGTATTTCTTATAAAGACCAATAATTTAATAAAGATAAGACGTTTACAAATAACCGCAAACGATACTCTTTTTGTTATACCAGAAAACAAATCCTATCAAACAGAAACGTTAACAATAAAAGATATAGAAATAATAGCCAAAGTAACAGGCGTTGTATCTTACCAAAGTATTTAATCTGGCATAAAATAAAATTCCCTTAACTTAAAATAATAATACCCTTTTTGCGGTATATTTTTATTCATCATAAAATCAACAATACTTAAAGAGATAATGAATATAATTTTATAATACACTGTTTTTAATAGAAAAAATAAAAATATTCAGAAATATTCAACATTAGACAAATATTCACTATTTGAATATTTGCGTTTTTTTTAACACAATAACTATTTGGTTGCCATTTAAATTTTTTAGGCTAATATATAACACGCATAATAAATATATTAACAAATGGAGACGATATATGGCTTGTAATCATCAATGCTCACACGAAGTTGAGCAAATGTGTCCGCTTTACAAAGGCGCAAGACACGAACCAGCTCCAATTCCGGAAGAAGGAAAATGGGTAAAAGCTAAACAAATTTCAGACATCTCTGGTTTAACACACGGTTGCGGTTGCTGTGCTCCTCAACAAGGAACTTGCAAACTAACACTTAACGTTAAAGAAGGTGTTATTGAAGAAGCTTTGGTAGAAACAATCGGTTGTTCCGGTATGACACACTCTGCTGCTATGGCTGCAGAAATTTTGCCGGGCAAAACAATCCTTGAAGCATTAAACACAGACTTGGTTTGTGATGCAATCAACGTTGCAATGAGAGAATTATTCCTCCAAATCGTATACGGCAGAACACAAACAGCATTTTCTGAAAATGGTCTTCCAATTGGTGCCGGTCTTGAAGATTTAGGTAAAGGATTACGTTCACAAGTAGGAACAATGTATTCAACCAAAATCAAAGGTCCTCGTTACCTTGAAATGGCAGAAGGCTATGTTTTAGAAATCGGTGTTGATGAAAACAACGAAATCATCGGTTACAAGTTTGTTCACCTCGGTAAAATGATGGAAGCAATCCGTAACGGAACAGATCCAAAGACAGCTCTTGAAAACAATATAAAAACATATGGTCGTTTTGAAGATGCCGTTAAGAAAATAGATCCAAGAAAGGAATAGGCCATGCAACAGTTTGAAGGATATGATAGAAGAATAAATACCATCACTCCAGTATTAACAAAGTATGGTTTTAAAGACTTAGATGAAGCTAAGGCACTTTGCACATCAAAAGGTATTGATGTAGAAAAGCTTGTTAAAGGTATTCAACCGATTGCTTTTGAAAATGCTGTTTGGGCATATACATTAGGTTGCGCTATAGCACTTAAAGAAGGTGTTAAAAACGCATCTGAAGCTGCTGAAAAAATCGGTATCGGCTTGCAAGCATTTTGCGTTCCCGGCTCTGTTGCTGACCAACGTGAAGTAGGTCTCGGACACGGTAACCTTGCAGCAATGCTTTTAAGAGAAGAAACAAAATGTTTCTGCTTCTTAGCCGGTCACGAATCTTTTGCCGCTGCTGAAGGTGCTATTGGTATCGCACGCTCTGCCAACAAAGTAAGAAAAGAACCTTTAAGAGTAATCTTAAACGGTCTTGGTAAAGATGCTGCATACATCATTTCACGTATCAATGGTTTTACAGCTGTTGAAACAGAATATGATTACACAACAGGTGAATTAAAAACTGTTTGCGAAAAAGCATTTTCTAACGGTGATAAAGCAAAAGTTAAATGCTATGGTGCTGATGATGTATCAGAAGGCGTAGCTATTATGATTAAAGAAGGTGTAGATGTATCAATTACCGGTAACTCTACCAACCCAACTCGCTTCCAACATCCTGTTGCCGGCACATACAAAAAATGGGCTATTGAGCATGGTAAAAAATACTTCTCAGTAGCTTCCGGTGGTGGAACAGGTAGAACATTGCACCCGGATAACGTTGCTGCCGGTCCAGCATCTTATGGTATGACAGATACAATGGGTCGTATGCACGGTGATGCTCAATTTGCCGGTTCATCATCAGTTCCAGCACACGTTGAAATGATGGGCTTAATCGGTATGGGTAACAACCCAATGGTTGGTGCAACTGTTGCTGTTGCCGTTGCTATTGAAGAATCTCTTACAAAATAAGATTCTTTTTCCAACAACAAAACACCTTATTCAAAAGAATAGGGTGTTTTCTTTATACAAAAAAAGGACACTTAAAATAACAAGTGTCCTTTAATCAAATTAACAAAAATTAGTGTAAAGCTAAAATAACTTCTATACTTTTCTGTAATTCAATTAGTTTCTGTTGTTCATAACTTAAAGCCAAGCCCACAGAATCGGCATACTCTTTAAATTTAGCAACTTGTTCTCTTGAAAGAGCCATAGGCATACTTGCCATATCAAATAATCTTTTTCTGTTAGCTCTTACAACTTTTTGAATTTCACGAGAAGCACCATCAGCTACTACTAAACCCATATTTACTTTAAGAATATCAGCAAGTTCAGCAACCAAAGCTTCATCGAGATCCGGTTCCGGCCATATAATATTAGAAACATAAGAATCTGCAAGAACATTAGCTAATTCAAATAATTGCTCAGGTTCAAAAAAACAACCAGCCAAATCCAAAATTCTTAATTTATTATGTGACTTAATTGCTCTAAGCAACATATCAAACATCAACGGTTCATTTATAAAAGAAAAACATCTCAAGCATAAATGACGCAAATCTGGACATTTTTCTAATCTGATTAAAACTTCAACTAATAAGTTAGCGTCACTAAACTTATTTTTTTCAACTATTTCTTTTATAACAGCACGTGCTGAAGTATAAATGCTATCAAGACTGTCTTCATTTATAAAACATTCAATAGCACCGACCCCCATTACAACTTTTAAAACACCTTCTGTGCGTGCTTCTTCAACCCAAGAAAAAGCTTCTTGAGCATCTTTTTTCTTGATGCAAGGACGTCTTAAAACAATTTCTTTAGCAACCTTATCATAAAATCCTAAAAGGTTTCTATATCCACTATCAGTTTCAGATGAGCTCATAAAGTATTACTCCTTTGAAAAAAAAATTTAAACCTCAAGAAGTTTACAACTTCTCATTTATTAAATATACAATACACAACCATTTTATAAAAATCAAGTGTTT
>JAFYWO010000118.1 GCA_017557925.1 Alphaproteobacteria bacterium
ATTCAGCAAGTTTAGTTATTTCTCGTTTTGCACAAATATCTTCATAGGTTAGTGTTTTTTTTAAGAAATCCAAAGTTTTGTCTTGTGAAGATATGCCTTTTAGGGTGTTTTGATAAGATAATCTTTTGTTTATTGGCGGAGCTATCCTAAAGCCATACATTTTTGAAAGATTTTGCAGTTCTTTTGATTTTGTATCAATCAGTTTGTCTTTGAGGTGATTTTCTATGACCACCCAATTTAATGAAGTTTTTCTTTGAGAGGCTATTTGTTTTTTTAATTCCCACATTTTGTTAATGTATGTTTTATTGTTTTTGAATGTTGAAACTGATTTTGAATTTAAAATTGTTATAAAAGTATTGGCTGTTTGAGCTAATTCATCTGTAGGTGAAATGCAGGGTATTATTATGGCATCATAACCACTCTTTGATGCTTCAAAGTCTTTTTTTTCTATTACTGCAGGAGTTGGAAGCTCTGGGTAAGAGTTTTTGCGAAGATGAATTGTTTGTTGTAGGGGCGAATCGCTATCTAAAAGGATGGCGATATTTTGATTATTGTGCATTAGGGTTATAGCTAATTCTAAGCAAAACAACTTTTTTCCCGAAGAAGGGCTTCCATCTACAATAATAATGTGTGCCGGTATTTGCATTGTTATCTTAAAGAGCCTAGTGTTGATTGTATGCTGTTTTGGTTTTTTTGGTTTTTATTGAGTTGTTTATGGCATTTTACAGTTTAGATGTATTTATGCGATTGTTTTGTGTAATATGGTTTAGTGATAATTCCATCATTTTTGAGATGTTTTGATCTCGGTCTTTTACTTTTTTGTGTCCGAGTGTTACCGCTATTACTCTGTAATTGCCTTGTTGTGCAGAGGTTAAAATATTAAAACCGGAAGCAGCTGTATAGCCTGTCTTCATTCCATCAGTTCCAAGAGAATCGTTTAGAAGGTAATTGTGTGTTTTGTAGGTTATGTTGTTGTATGTAAATTCTTGTGTAGAAAATAAATGGTAGTATTGAGGGAAATGATGGTACATAGCTGCGCCAAGTATTGCTAAATCTTTAGCTGTAGTTTTTTGTTGTGAGTTAGGTAAGCCGGAGGCGTTCTTAAATGTTGTTTTACTCATTCCGAGACGATGAGCTGTTTCTGTCATTAAAACAGCGAAATCACGTTCTGTGGGGCTTAAAGCTTCAGCTAAAACCGTAGCGCAGTCATTTGCGGATTTTACGATTAGGGCTTTAATTAATGTTTTTACATCTATGTATGAGCCAACAGGCATTCCAAGTTTTGATGGTGAACGAGAGGCTGCTGTGTGGGATACTTTTAGTTTGTCGGTAAGTTTTAGTTTTCCGGTTTCTAATGCATTGAAAGTAATATATAATGTCATCAACTTGGTTAGTGATGCCGGATAACGCAATTCTTCCGCATTATCCTCATATAAGATGTTTCCGGTTTTGGCATCTATAACAATTGATGAAGTATTAGTAGCGTTTGCGTATGTTGTTGTTAATGCAAGTAAAAACAAACTAAAGCATAATTTTTTTAGAATATACATTTTGTTAGTATCCTTTTTTTATAAATCCTACGTTGGAGTATTCTAGATATAAAAAGGAAATAAATTGTTAATTTTAGCTATAAATATATATTTTTTTATAATTTTTACTGACTTTTTTATTTTACGGAAACTTTATAATTTTTTAGCTTGACTTTATAAAAAATTGTATGTAAAAGGTTTCAAGCAATGGCGAACGTAGCTCAGTTGGTAGAGCCCCGGTTTGTGGTACCGGTTGTCGTCGGTTCGAGCCCGATCGTTCGCCCCAGATTATGTCCTGTTTTTTAGCAGGACTTTTTTTATGCTAATGTTGTTCTATTCAGGTTTTCTCCTGTTCTTACTCGTAGATGTTAAAGTATCAACACTAACTCGTTTCGGTCACTTAGCTTGTAACATTTGCATTAACGCCATTTTTCAGGCTAATGAAAATTAATAAACTTTCGCTAAAACAAAAAACGTCCCTTTTAGGGGACGCTTCAATGTTGTTTTATGCGTAGTCTTCGGGATTAAATTCGGGATTTAGGTATTTAAATTCTGAAATGTTAATCAGTAAAGCTCCGTAGACATTCATAACTAAGTCGTTTGGTGCTGTTTTTTGAGGATAGCCAGCAGAATCTAACTTAGTTAGGTGGTTGTTGTTTGAGTTTTGAACGTGGCAATCTGCAAACATTGGACTTTTGTTTGACGGAATGTTTTTGTTTACAAAATGGCAAGTTTTAAACTCAGGAAGAGAGGCTTGGTATTGGGGATAATTTCTCTCTTTCCATTTAGTGGTAATAATGTTTGCTTCTGTCCTTGTTAAATAATGTGCAAGCGGTGTCATAAAAATAATTTCTACAACATCGGTGTTTAAGATATTAGCAAACGCTTTTGCTTTTTTTTCAGTTGTAACGATTTTTAAATTTTCGTCAACTAGACATAAATTATTCATAAGGCATAATTTTTAGTTTAAAAATATATGTGTTTGTATGCATTATATATATTGTTGTTAATTGTTCAATATTTTTTTTATTTTTTTATTGACAAATAGACAATAGCGTGACAAGATGCGCTTAATCTTAAAATATTATGGTGGATATTATGAGATTAAGCTAAATAAGAAGTATAACAACATTTTTTTAGTATTTCAAACTTCATTTAGCCAAAAAATATGACAATGTAATAATTGTTATGTGATTTTTGTTTTTTTATAAAAAAATACAAATTTGTTGTGTTTTTAAGATGTTCTAAAGGTAATTTATTTTGAAAAAAATTTTTGAAATAAGTTATTTAGATTTAATCTTTTAAAAATTTTAAAATTGCATTTAACTTTTTTTGCATATAGATAATAGGGAGTTTGAACGGCATTTTGTTGTTCATATGTCCTGTTATTGGTTATATTTTTTGGTTGAAAGAATTTAAGAAGTACCAATGAGATGTTGTTGTACTTCTTAAATAAGGGGGGCCTCCCGATCTGGGAGGAGGATGGTTCCCCTAAGATGTGGGAAAATATTTAGCCCATAGGTTATTTTTATAAAGGCATCCGTTAGGGTGCTTTTTTTTGTGTTAAAAAGTTGGGTAGTTCTTGATTGTCGGTTGTATGTTTGGGGTTAGGGCTTTTTTGATATATTTAATGGGAATTGACTGAATTATGATTAGTCTGTCATCAAGTTGATAGATAGTGTTTTCTATTTTATTAATATAATCAAGCGGATTTGATATTTTGGGTGATACTGTAGAGCTTTGATTATAATAAAGTTTAAGAACTGGGCAAGACAGAGTTGTTGCTTTCTGTGGCTCAAGTTTTTGCGTGATTGCTTGTTCCGGTGTTGAAAGAGTAGGTGTTTCAGTCAGGGTTTGAATATAATTTTCGGGTTGGGTGATTGTAATTTCTGCTTGAGTACCGGAAGATGTTGCTGCTGAGGCTTTAATCTCAGTTGGATTAGCTGATGAAGATGCAAAAAATATAGATGTTAAGAGTATACTAAACATTTGTTTGTTCCTTATTATAGATGGTGTTGTATGTATATAAGTGTTTTGTTGAGTTTTTTAAGATGGATATATTTGTATTTTATATTTTTTGACATATAGACAAAACTGCATTGACGAGCCTTAAAATATATGTTATATATAAAGTGTAATGTAATAACCGATAGGTTTTTTAGAGATGTTTAATAACTTAAAATGTATAGACAATGGCAATGCCCTTTTCGTTGGGAGAGTTAAGGAATTTGTCTTTGGTGTTAACGTTCAATTTTGTTCCTTAAAATTTGATGTTGAACTTAATGGTAATTTTGACAATTTTGCCATTATTGACTGTAGCGTTGGAGATGGATTGCTCTTTAATAACGCTTACTTTTCTATGAATAATATTTCCATATTTAGCAATGCTTTTTGGGTTTTAGATAGAAGCATTACATTTGCGTGCCGCTTGTTTCTTGTAAGGAAGAGAAACGAGATAGGTTATTTATGCAAAAA
>JAFYWO010000119.1 GCA_017557925.1 Alphaproteobacteria bacterium
AAAAAAAGAAAAGAAGCAAAAGAAAAAAATATAATAAAATATAATATATAAATATAAATAAAAAATTTTGCTTTTTATTTTATTTTTTAATTTTGTTGTTTAAGAAAAAAAATTTGACATTTGAAAAAATAGAAACTCTCCAACTACTTGACTTTTGATATATTGTTGGCTAGGCTAAAGTTGGTTTGGTTTTGGAGGCATTATGCAAGGATTGGTGACTGTTTTAAATTTCATTAAAAATAATTTTTGGGCAAAAACTTCGGGGATTATTCTTTTAACAACCATAAGTTATGGCTTATTGTTGAACAACATAAATCTTTGGAGCGATGAAATTTATTCTGTTTTAATGGCAAAAGATAGTTTTTCTGATATGTGGATTTTATTATCTACAGAAGATTCAAAACCTCCGCTTTATTATTTTTATCTCAAAGGTATTATTGCCCTATTTCCTAAAAACTATGAGATTTTTGGCGCTCATTTTGCTTCATATATCATACTTATCTTTGCTCAAATATTTTCTGCAACGGCTATCAGAAAAGACTATGGTGATAAAGTAAGTATTTGGATGACAGCTATTTTGATGCTAAATCCTATTTCGCTTTGGCTTGCTTTTGAGGTTAGAACTTATATCTTATCAAATTTTTTATTATTGGTTGCGGTAATTTATGGTTTAAGATTAACCCTAAATCCTAAAAATATTGATTTTGTTAAATTCGGGATAGTTTCGGTTTTGGGACTGTATTCTCATTACTACGTTGCTATTTTTTTGATGTTTTTTTATATGTATCTTTTGGGATTTTATTATAGAGATAAAAACCTCAGTAAATTTTTATTAAAATTTATCCTGACCACAGGAGTTGTTGCATTATTTTTTATTCCGTGGTTGTTAATACCGTTAAAAACAGCCTCATACATCAGCAAATATTGGTATGTAAATATTGATTTTGTCAGATTAAGTATAAATTATTTTATTAACCCGCTTCATCCGGAAATATTCCAATCCATTTTTTATATGGCAACAACCGTAAGTTCTGTTGTATTTAATTTTGTGGTGCTTTTGGGCTTATTTAATAGCTCTTTATTATCACAAAAATTGAAAAGAGCTTTTTGGGTTTCCGTAGTTTGCTTTTTATCAAGTTATTTACTGCTTTATATTTTGTCTTATATTGTAAGACCAATGGTTTCTGCCAGATACCTTAAAACATTTTCTTTTATTCTGTATTTTGCCGGAGCAATTTTTATTACAAGAGTAAATTATTTGAAAAAAGCTTTTAGTGTAATTTTGGTTATCGGATTTTTGTTTACGTTTGTTGATATGAGAGCGGTATTTTTTGACAAAGGAAATGAAAAACTGATTGAAGATATCAATAAATTTGTCCCTAAATATCAAACAATAATAACCCTTGATAATGCTAATTTATTTTGTGAATACTACTTAAAAAATCATAATTGCATTTTAGCAATGCAAAAAGACGGCGAAATTTTAAGAACTCAAACTATTAAAAAAAATATAGACCTCTATCGTAAAGGATTTAATGATGTGGTTTATGTTTTATCTTACTATCACAAGGTTAATGAAGAATGTGTTACCTACAAGTCTGAATATAGAGCCAATCATAATATCAATCTTTGTAAAATAGACAAGGAACAGGCTTCTTTGTTGGTTAATGAAAATTTAAATATGAGGTTAAATAAATATCTTTAAGCTCTTGACTTATGAAAAAAAGACGAGTAAAGTTTTAATGCTTTGTTAACATTTAGATGAAAGTAATTTTTTAGTATGAATAAGCCTCATATAGCCGGAATTGGAGAAGTTGTTTATGACATTCTGCCTGATAGCAGAAAATTAGGCGGTGCTCCTGCTGATTTTTTAAGCTATGCAGAAAAGTATGGTGCTAATGTTTCTATTGTAAGCGCAATAGGTGCTGACGATTTGGGCAGAGAGGTTATCAGTGAGTTGAATAAATTTAATATTGAACCTGTTTTAGCTGTTACACCATATCCGACAGGAAGGGTTATTATTTTTAAGGGTGGCAGTAATTATGTTGCGCATATTTTAGAAAATGCGGCGTGGGACTACATACCTTATACAAACAATGCCGAAGCTTGTGTTATGAAGGCTGATGCTATTTATTTTGGAACTTTAGGTTTAAGACGTCCCTATTCTATGGGAACGATTTTGGACTTAATTGATGCTGCCAAAGATTGCAAATATAAGTTTTTTGATATGAATTTAAGACAAAATTATTACTCAAAAAATTTAATACTTGAGTTATTAAAAAGAGCAAACATTCTAAAAGTTAATTTACAAGAGTTTAAAATTTTAAAAAATATATTAAATCTTGAAGGAAGCGATGAAGATATTTGTCTTAACCTTAAAAATAAATACGAACTTGAATATTTGATTTTTGGCGATACTGCAAAAGAAAGTAAAATTTTTGGAAAAAATAATGAAATAACAACTATTAAAAACCCCAAATTGCACCAATCTTTTGCCAGCGGAACTGGAAATGCTTTCGGTGGAACTTTTTTAAGTGCAATACTTCAAGGTAAATCACAGTCTGATGCTCATCAAACAGCTAATGATGTTGCTATAAGTATATGTAAGGAAGTAGAAGAAATTTATTGATAAAATAAATCAAGGTAAAATAAGAAAAAAAATGACAATAAAACTAAAAAATATAAATAATGAATATATTATTGACTTGGATTTAGAAGAATTTTATTTAAAAAAAGATAATGAGTCTGTTTCTTTTAAAAATAAAAAAAATAACGATAAAAACCAATACTTTACTTCTTTTTTTAGTGATGATGACCGACAAAAACTTTCTCAATTAAAAAATGATGGCATTAAACGATTATTTATTAAAGTTGTTGGCAAAGATGTATTTTATTCTTCTTTATTAGGGGCAAAAATTTTTGCTGTTGTAAAAGAGGTGCAAGCTCTAGGATTTGAGGCAGACTTATCAAGGTTAGATGATGATATAAAAAAAATAGTTTTAATGGCCTTTAAGGATACCGGAAATTATGCGCCGGCTGAAACAAAAAAAGACAACGGTTTTTTAGAGAAAGTCGGATTTTCTACATTTTATATTTGGAATAATCTTAAAAACGGGATTAGTTTTATTTTAGAAAGTTTTCAGGCAATAGTTAATTTTTTTGGCGGAACGGCGATATACAGAAAAAAAGATTTTTGGTTTTGTTTTGAAGATTGCAGTTATAAAGCCGTTGGTATTACGGTTCTTGTCAGTTTTTTGGTGGGATTGATTATTGCTTTTGTCGGAGCTATTCAATTACGTTCTTTCGGAGCTGAAATTTATGTTGCAAGTATGGTTTGTATAGGTATGACCAGAATTATGGCTGCTATAATGGTTGGTATTGTTATGGCAGGAAGAACAGGTTCTTCGTTTGCAGCAACTCTTGGAACGATGCAGGTTAATGAAGAAATTGATGCCCTAAAAACACTTGGAATTAAAATTTATGACTATTTAGTAGCTCCAAGAATTGTTGCATTGGTTTTAACCATTCCTTTTTTAACGATTTTGGCTGATATTATGGGAATACTGGGCGGAGCTGTCGTAGGAGTGTTTTTTCTTGACATATCATTAAACAGTTATTTGGAATATTCTTTAAATGTTTTAAGCTTAAACAATACCTTAATCGGAATTTTTCATAGTTTGGTTTATGGGGTTATTATAGGAATATCAGGTTGTTATGAAGGTATAAATGTCGGACGTGATGCTGATAGTGTCGGCTATGCAACAACTAAAGCTGTTGTTATATCGCTTGTATGGATGATTATTGCAACCGGTATTATAACCGTTATGTTGGAGGTCTTAGGGCTATGAGTGATGCCATTATATCGGTTAAAAATTTAAGAGTAGAATACGGTGACTTTGTTTTGTTTGATGACCTTAATTTTGAGGTAAATAAAAAAGACGTCTTTATCATTATGGGTGCAAGCGGTTGCGGAAAAAGCAGTTTATTAAAAGTATTGACCGGACTTGTTGAACCTGTTAAGGGTGAAATTTATATTGACGGAAAAGAATTTTCTAACGCCTTAGATGAACAAAAAAATGATATTATGAAAAAAACCGGCGTTTTATACCAAAGCGGTGCTCTGTTCTCGTCTATGAGCTTAAAAGAAAATGTTATGATGCCGTTAGAACTTTACGGAAATTATTCTAAAAAAGAAATAGAAGAACTGGCATCATATAAATTGGCTTTAGTCGGATTGAAGGGATTTGATGATTTTTATCCTTCACAAATATCCGGAGGTATGAAAAAAAGAGCCTCTCTTGCCAGAGCTATTGCGTTAGACCCTAAAATTGTATATTGTGATGAACCCAGTGCCGGACTTGACCCGATAAGTTCTAAACAATTAGATGATTTGATTTTAGAATTAAATCAAGCTCTCGGGATGACATTTGTTATTGTTACGCACGAGCTTAACTCTATTTTTGATATTGGCAATAATTCTATCTTTTTGGATAGAAAACATAAGAATATTACAGCTTACGGAAACCCGAAAGAGCTGTTAAGAAATCCACCGAATGAGAATATTTATGAATTTTTAAACAGAGGAATAAAATAATGACAAAACAACCGAATATGAAAATGATAGGCTTATTTGTGTGCATATCTTGCTTGGTTATTGTTTTAGGTTTTGGGTATTTTTTTAAGTCTCAATTACTAAATAGAGAAACCGAAGTGGTGATGTATTTTGATGAGTCTACAAAAGGACTTGATGTAGGAGCACCGGTTTTATTTAAAGGGGTAAAAATCGGGGAGGTTTCTAAGATAAAGATTGAAACAAATCTTAAAGAACTTACATTTTTGATACCTGTTTATGCTAAAATCTATAACGGTCAATATTTGGTAGATGAAAGCGGTGACGGAAAAAAACTACTTAATGAGCTTATTGATGACGGTTTGAGAGCACAATTATCTGTCAGCTCCGTAATTACCGGACAGTTATTGATTGAGCTTGATATGTTGCCTGACACTATTGCCGTTATTCACGAAGATACAGGTGGAGTGTATGAAATACCAACTGTCAGTTCTCCTTTTGCCGAAATATCCAAAAGCTTAAAGGTTATGCCTGTTGCCAAGATTGCCGAAGATATTCATAATATTACGCAAACATTAAATAAAGAGCTTCCCCCTCTTTTGCATAAAATGAACCATACACTTAAAGTTGTTGATGAAATTCTGGTAGAAAATAAAAATAATACCGCTCTTATGGTTAAAGAATTAGGAGAAGCTGCTCAAAATGTGGGTGGTGCAGCAGAATCTATTGATTTACTTGTTCAAGATAACGAACAAAGTATTTCAGATATGATTAACAGCTTTAACCAAGCGGCACAATCTATGAAGAATTTAACAGACTATTTACAAATGTATCCCAACTCAATTATTACAGGAAAGGATTATTAAGATGAAAAAAATTATCGCTTTATTTTTATTTGTAGGAATCGTTGGGTGCTCCAGCAATAAGGCTAATTTTTATCAACCTATAGAGGTTAAAGAGCCTAAAGTTTCGTATAACAACTTCAAGGATACTGTTAGAATTAACCCAATTATGTTACCTCAACTGGTTGCAAGACCTCAAATCACTACATTAGGTGATGATGATGTTGAACTTAATATTGATGAATTTAATCGTTGGGGAGCGCCTTTGGATAAGCTTATTGCTCAGGTAATAAATGATAATTTAAGCAATATTTTTTCTGAAGCTATAATTGTTAATCACTCAAGCTTTAGAAAGAATTATAAGTTTGATGTAACCGTTGAGTTTAAGAACATAAATGGTCGTTTAGGCGAATTTGCAAAAATTGATGCGGTATACTACATCAAAGACAAAAATCAAAAAGTTATCAAGTCAAATAATTTTTATAAGACCAATACTTTTAAAGGCGGATATATTGAGTATGTAAAAAACATAAGCGCTATACTCGGAGAGTTGTCTGAAACAATCGCAAACGACTTGGTTAGTATAAAATAATTTATTAATTTTTTAAGAGCGCTGTTTAAGGTCAGCGCTTTTTTTTGTATAGGAAATATTTTTCATAAAGTATAATTATTTTTTATCAAACACTTATCAAACAGCATAAAAAAATGTAAAAAAATATTTGACAAAACGACTAAATACATATATATTGAGATAGTAACTTGTATAGATATTATATTATATTTTTAATAAATTTTTTTTATTTATGAAAAAAAGACATGTAAAGACTACAACACCGTGGTCTGAGATTGGTGTTTTTATGAAGAACATTGGTGCAGGCAAGGCTAAAAATTCTGAAAACTTCTTGGAATACGTTTTCAATATGCCTATGTCTGTAACTAAATTGTATGACTACTTATCAAAGGCTGTAGCGAAGTATGCAAAGAATGATGTAAGCGAATATGTCTTCCAAAATGAAGATGACGCTTTATTTGATAAGTCATGCTCGGCTATTGACATCATCTTGCGACACTTGAAGGAGTTGGATTTGGGCACTGAGAAAGTTCTTTGGTGCTATCTTGACACCGACAAGAAGGCGGTTGTACACTTCATCAACAAGAAGGGCTGGTATGCAGAAGTTTACTTCTTGTCGCAGATGGAAGCATCTTTCATCCATTTGGTGGAAGATGAAGCTGGACACAAGACATTTATCCCTGTGTTGTTTACAAACAACATCTCTAAGCAGAAGGATAAGGTTGGCGTTACCGGTGGTATTTGCTTGCAGGATTACTTACCTAGAACCAAGTATGACTTCTTGAGCAAGAAGCACGGTTCAAAAAAGGATAATAATCCTGAAAAAGCAACTCAGAAGATAAGAACGAAAGATAATGTAGACAGCTTATAAGCTGCTATATTATATTCAGGCTCTTTTTTTTAGGTTCGTTCAAAGAGGTTCGTTGTGAAACGCACCTCTTTTTTTTATTTAATAAATTTTGCTTGATTTATAAAATGTAGTGTATAGAGTGCAAGCTTAAAATTGATTATTCTGAATATTAAAATTATATAATTATGGCAAAAACAAAGCAAAACACAGTTTTCATTCACACTACAGAAGGTGATGTGATTGAACGTAGTGAGTGTGCAGTAAAAACATTTTTTAACAAAATGTATTTACTTGGAAACAAATTGTTTGATGCAAATGACAAGGTTATGATAGAAAAACCTTTAAGCATCAAAGAATACCCTTGTTACCTTCAGGTAAACAACCAAAATTGTTATTATCTTTTTAATGCAAACGGTAAGGAAATTGCTCGTTCTCAAAAAGAAATTGAAGTGTTCTTTAATGATTGGTTTTCTTTTTTTGACAAGTCAGGAATTAAAAAGCTTGTTAACAGTAAAGGCGAAATCATTGTAGAAAACTTTGTTGAAGCAAACTTTTATGCTAACGGTTGGTATACTGTCAAATTTATGGGTGAAGTGGCTCTTTATGACGAAGATTGTATGTGTATCTATTCTTGCCCGTATGATATTGTAGTTGACCAAACACATAACAGATTTATTGTTTGCTACTCTGAAAACAGAATTTCTGTTTTTGAAAAAAATTTGGAGCCGGTAATTTTGAATGCGGAAGCTTTTATCAGTATTGAAAATGTTTATGCCGTCAAACGTGGAAATAACGTTGAAGTGTTTTTAAATAGTGGTAAATGCAATAAAGACAAAATTATTTGGAAAGGAACAAAAGACGAGTTTTTGTCAGATGTATGTATTATAGATGCAGATAATAATACAGGCATTTTTGTTGAAAGTTTTTAAAATTTTGGTAAAAAAGCACCCATAACG
>JAFYWO010000006.1 GCA_017557925.1 Alphaproteobacteria bacterium
ATCAAAGTTTTCAATGAGCCAACTTACATCAGATGACCACATATCAACATTAGCCTGTTCATCCCACTTTGTAACATCTTTTCCGTGCTTAAATATCTTGTTTTGAAAATATTCTAATGTTTTTTTTATATTTTTTTTATCCTTAAATGCGTTAGGGTGTAATTTAAGGTATTTATCAACGGCTTCAGAACGTAAAATCATTTCACCATTTTTACCTTCAGGGCATTCTCCTTCGTATCCGATAATAATTCCGCCATCTGCTTTTAAAAATTGCATTCTTCTGTCTGTAGGATTGTTAAATAAAAATCCGTTACCTCTACGCTTTGTCCCGTCCCAGTCAATATATGTAACATCATTTCCGATAATATTGTTAGGTATTGGTATAATTATACGTTTTGCATTTGTCGGAATGACTTTTTCAATCCAATCAGACTTTAGGGCTTTTTTTAATTCTTCATGTGTTAACATAAAAATCTCCTATAACGAAAGTACCATAAAAAAATATTTTAGTCAACAAAGTGCTTTTGATAAAATCATATTTTATATACCAAATAAAAAAAATATCGTTTATCATATCAAAATAAATATGGAGGTATGATATGACAAATGAGGAAATTTTATCAAATATTAGAACAATTCCGGATTTTCCTAAAGAAGGAATAATGTTTAAGGATATTACAACTGCCCTAAAAAATAAAGAAACATACAACGCAATAATAGATAATATGTATGAAATAGTAAAAAAATTGGATATAGATTATATTGTTGCGGTAGAGAGTAGGGGATATATATTGGGAGCTCCTCTTGCTTATAAACTTAAAACAGGTTTGATAATTGTAAGAAAGCCGGGTAAATTGCCTGCACCGGTAAAACGTATAGAATATGGTTTGGAGTATGGTAAAGATACATTAGAAATCCATTTAGATTCTCTTAAAGACGGGGATAAGGTTTTGATTGTAGATGATCTTTTGGCAACAGGAGGCACGGTAAATGCTACCATAGAATTGGTAGAAAGCTTAAATGCCAAAGTTGTAGCATCTTTGTTTTTAATAGAATTAGAAGAGTTGTCAAAAAATACAAATATCAAATCTCCTGTCTTAAGCTTGATTAAATGTTAGAATAATTTTTAAATTGACAATAAAAAAATATACTATAATATCGCCTGCGGTTTGGACTATTAACAGGTATAAATATGACAGCGGTAATGAGCATATATTTATTAAAATTGGCTTTTAGAAAATTAGGACTAAAAGGACTGCTTTTGGCTGTTGTTTTGCCTATATTTGCTTTATCTTTATTTGTATACGCAATAATTTAATCTGATATTTAATCTAAAAAATGCTAGACTTTATATATAATCTGTGTTAGCATATAAAAACAGAATAAATTATGATTATATTATGAAAGAAAAAATTTTTATCATAGTTTTATCTATGATGCTTTTTGCAGTTCAAGGTTACGCGCAAAGAGCCGGTGTTCGTGAAAATCGTAGTAGAACCGAACAAAGACATAATAGTTCGCACAACAGAGTTACTCCACCTCAAGCTCAAAGAAATTCTTCTTATACAAGAGAAAATCCGAGACAGCAATCTACAGCTCCTTCAAGAGATGCTTATCAGCAAAGAAGTGTAGAAAGAAGGTATGAGAATAATGCCCCGGGAGGAAGAAGCAGTATTTCTCAACCTCCGCCAAGGAGTCAAAGGTCTGATACTCATATAAATAATTATGGTATGCATAGGCCTATATACGGGCATAATATTCATCACCATCATTATCATTACAAATGTGTGTTTGACCGCTGGGATTGGTATATTTGGGGAACTTATCACAATCGTTTTATCCGTCATTCATATTATCATGATAGATATTTTGATAGTTTGCTTGGATATTACCTTTGGGGTGCTCTTGATAATCCAACAAGAATTATTATAGGAAACTTCAGCATAAAATATAAAAATTATGGTTTGAAAGTTTCTTACGGCGATAAGCATACCTACCTTGATTTGTATTGCAATCAAAAGGTTACATACAAAGTAGGCAATACTTATATTGAGATAACTACGAACTACGGGCACGCAAACGTCTATATATATGATGAGTATGGTAATTCAGCCTCATATAATATATAGAATGTAGAACAAAAAAAGAGAGCACTATGCTCTCTTTTTTCGATTCTATTGTATAGTTTTTGTTATATAGATAAAATATTTTGTAAAGTATATAACCGGATATGATATTTCATTTAAAATTTGCTATTTTGTCGTTTTAATTAAATATTAAAAAATATGGCAACTATAAGGATTTTGAAATGATAGAAGTAAGAATATACTGCATAAAAAGTAACGAAAATTATCAAACTTCATACAATTTGATAAAAGAAACAATGGAGGAAAATAATTTAGAATATATAATTCATCGTATAACAGAATCAGATTTTATAAAAAGAAGAAACATTATTCACATTCCTCATATTGTCATCAATAATCAAATAACAAATATAGGTAAAAATTTAACCAAAAATGAAATACGAATAACTTTGATTAGAATGAAGTTGCTTTAATAAATAAGATATACTATCATAATCCTAAATACGAAAAAAGGAATACTATGAAAAATTTACTAAAACATACCCAAAACTTAAAACACTTACAAAGAACCGGTTGGAAAAGAAAAAATATTTCTAATCCTGAAACTGTGGCATCACATAGTTGGAATATGGCAATGATTGCTTTGTATTTAGAAAAAGAATTTTCTAGAGATTATGATATTCAAAAAGTAATAAATCTTTGCCTTGTTCACGATTTAGGGGAAAGTATAATTGGAGATATAACTCCGGATGAAAAATCTTATCAAAACAAGCAAGATAAAGAAATAGAGGCTATAAAAACAATTTCAGCCAATTCAAGTTTTGATAAATTGTATGATTTATTCATAGAATATGAAGAAAATAAAACCAAAGAAGCTAATTTGGCGCACGATTTAGACCAAATAGATATGTATGCTCAATCTCTTTATTATGAGAATGAAGATTCTTTACAAAATTTAGAAGAATTTAGAAATAGCGCCTTATCAAAAATAAAAACACAATGCGGTTTATCTTTAATAAATAAGCTTAAATAAAAAAACTGTTTTTTTTTTACAAAGCACTAAATTCTGATACTGTCATTCCAATTTTTAAAGATTAACGCATAATCCTTAAAGCTGATATTCTTTTCCTTTGGTGGATTATTTAGTATTGAATCCAATTTTTGATTTTTCTTTCTTTCAAATTCAACTGAATCTTTTTCAATACTCTGTTCGTATTCAAGAGATAGAGAGTCCACGATATTGTTTAAGTAGGAGGCAGTTCTCTTATAAACAGTGGTGTTTTTTAGAAAAATGGCTTTATAATAGTCTGACATAAGATTGTATGAGTTTGAATACATTTGATTTTTTGTTTTTACCTTAAACATAAAGTATCTTGCCTTAAACTCTCTGTCATTTTCTTCATCACTATTATTTAATATTCTGGTTAAACTGTTGCCTAATGCTTTGTTTTGATGTGCCATAAGTTCTAATGTAGAGTTTAAGAATATTTGTCCGTTTTTAAGAATATCTGTAATGGTATCGCTATTGCTGAATTTTTCAAAATCGTTCATTTGTTTATCAAACAAGGTGTTGTGCTTTACTTTTTTTATATCGCAAGCGCTATCAAGACTAAGAATTAAATCTTCGGATAGTGCTTGGGGGCGATATTTTTCATAAATATTTTCGCTGTTGCGCACAAATTCGGCATCACTAACCTTTTTAAATTCTTCATAGTTTGCACCATTTACCAAATGCTCATAAAATCTAAAAGAGGTGTCACTTAAAATTTTATTTTTTTCATTAAGTTCGGAAATCTTCTTTTCAAGAATATCTTTTTGTGTTTCATATTCTTCTTTTTGATTTTTAAGTTTTTTTAATAAAATTTGTTCGTTTGCAACAACAGAACCTATAACTGTAGCCCAAAAAGCAAATCCTTGTATGTATTTTTTGAAATATTTATTATCTTTCATTATTTTATGCCTTATTTATTTCTTTTTTTTGATTTTAGACAGATTTAAAGACAAAATCAAGTATTTTATCCAAAACAAAAGAAAGTTATTGCAAGTAATAAAAAATATTTTACATTAAAATTCTCAAAGAAAGTAAAAACTTTGAATTTTTATATTTCTTTGGTGAAAAATAGTTATAATTCACGCAAAGGATAAGAGTATGAGAGTATTAGTAGGATTAAGCGGTGGTGTAGATTCCTCTGTTGTGGCTTGCCTTTTAAAAGAACAAGGCCACGAAGTAATAGGGGCTACTATGTCAATATGGGATAAAGGAGCTAACTTAAGTATCAATAATCAAAAAGAAGGTTGTTTTTCTCCACATGAGGAAGAAGATATAGCTCTGGCACAAGAATTGTGTAAAAAGTTAGATATAGAATATCATGTTATAGATTGTACATCGGTTTATCAAAAAATAGTTTTGGAAAACTTTAAGCAAGAATACTTAAAAGGCAGAACTCCTAATCCTTGTGTAATCTGTAATTCAAAAATAAAATTTGATGCTTTGCCTGAAGGTGCTAAAGCTTGCGGTATAAAGTTTGATAAATTTGCCACCGGTCATTATGCTCGCATATCATACAATCAGTCAACACAGCGCTACCAACTCCAAAGAGGTATAGATAACAAAAAAGACCAGTCTTATTTTATTTATCGTTTAACACAAG
>JAFYWO010000120.1 GCA_017557925.1 Alphaproteobacteria bacterium
AAACACTTTTAGGATTAGATAAAAACTCAAAACAAAAAATAAACTCACCATATCCGGATATAGTGCTTTCTTCAACCCGAAGAACTGCTCCTGTTGCCCGTTATATCAAAAAAAATTCACCCAAAACAAAACTGACACAACTAATCCATATCGGCAAAACCGGAATTACTGATTTTGAAAAAATTTTTGTTCCGGAACACGATATGCATAAACATAGATCACCAAATATTGTATACACAACAGGCGCCCCTCATTTCATTACACAAGAAAAACTGGACAAAGCAAAAACCACTTGGGATAAACAATTTTCTCACCTTCCGCATCCAATAACAGCACTTATAATAGGCGGTGCAATAAAAAATTCTCCTTTTTCTTTGGAAAATGCAACAAATTTGGCCTTAGCCGTAAAAAAATACAAAGAACAAACTAAAGGTTCTTTATTGATAACCACATCAAGAAGAACAGGAAAGTTAGCAGAAGAACAAATAATGAAACATTTATCTTCCATACCAAACTTTAACTACCTTTGGGGAGCAACTGGAGATAATCCTTATTTAGGATTTTTAGCTTGCGCTGATGACTTAATTGTAACAGGTGATTCTGTTTCTATGTGTTGCGAAGCTACTGCTACTAAAAAACCATTAAGAATTTTCACCGGCTCAAACTGGTTGACCAAAAAACATATACGCTTTATAAATTCACTTTACAATAAACAGTATGCCACAGAATTGACAAGCGAAAACAATATTTCTTTCACACCGTCTACCTCTACATTAAATACTGCACAAGAAATAGCAAATACAATTTCTGAGCTTTAGTCTAAAAAACCGACATAAGAACTAAATATACTATCTACTTCTTTTTTTAATAAAGATAAACTAATATCTTTATTAAGCACTTCTTTTAGCTGAAAAAACAATCTGACAACAGCATCATAATCAAGCTTTTGCTCTCCTTGACTTTCCAAAGCAAATTTCTTTAAATCATCATAAGCATTCCCATTACTTTTCCATCCTTGTAAAAAACACCTCTCTTTGGTATCTCTGACAACTTCCCCATACCTATCTTTACTATCAAAATAAGCATTATAAATAGCTCTGTTTAACACTCTTATTTCTTCACTTTCTTCCTCATCAACATCGTCTTCTTTATTTGTTGCATTCATAAGTACTGTATTACATCTATTCAAAATACTATCATACACCTTAAAACTATCCTTTTCATCATTTTCAAAAGATTTTTTAAGACAAATCAAAGATATTTCTTCATATATTTTTTTTGCATCATTAAAAACAAAACTCATAATTTTCCACCTTTCAAAAAAAGAATATATCTCTTTAATTAAATTTACAACCATTTTAACATAAAAAAACATAGAATTTACAAAAAAATACATTTCTAACACACTAATAAATAAAATCACATATACAAAAACAAAACTAAAAACATTAAAATAAAAAATACAAACAAATAATGGTTGCATTTAAAATAAAAAATTGCATAATACAAAAAAACAGCAAAGGAGAATTCTATGAATAATACAGCAGTACGTGTAATAGATATAAGAGATAAAAGAACAAGTATGCGCCTAACCCCTTGTGAATGGAAAGCTATAGATATGATTTGCCAAAGAGAGAACATAAAAAGAAAAAAACTCTTTGAATTAATAGACACAAATAAAGACCCAAAACTTGGATTAACCTCATCTATTCGCCTATTCACACTTATTTATTATAAAAATACCGTTATGAAAACCATCAATCCGACAATCGCAAAACAACTAAAAAATCCTATTTTTGATGCAATTAAATCTATTTCAGCCTCTTAAAGGAGATAAAAAATGGCAAAACTAACAAGCAGGGTAATTATTTTTGAAAATAAAAAAACAAGTATTCGTCTGGCAGAAGAAGAGTGGGATGCTCTATCACTTATCTGCCAAAAGGAGAATATAAAAAGAAATAACCTTTTAGAGTTAATAAACCAAACAAAAAACAAAGAAATAACCCTAACAAACTCTGTTAGGCTATTCTCAATAATCTACTTTTATAACGAGCTTATACATCTTCAAAATTATGACATATCTGCTATACAAAATCCTTCTATAACAGAAGCAATACACGGAATACTATAAACCCTCTCTTTACTCCAATAAAAAAGCGGTAACTTATCGTTACCGCTCAAAACAAAGTAGCTTAATTACTTTACTTCACCAACATACATACCCATTCCGACACCAGCTTTAACATAAACACTGTCTTTATTAAGCATTGTTGTTCCTTCTGCAACAACCTCTTCTAAAGGATATGTCTTTATTTCATCACCACTCAAAGCAACCATAACATCAGTCTTGCCTTCTTTTAAAAGTTCAACAGCCTTTGCACCAAAGGCACAAGCAAGAGCTCTATCAAAAGCTGTAGGGTCGCCGGCACGTTGAACGTGACCCAATTTAGTTACTCTTGTTTGAAAACCGGAATATTTGGAATTGATTGCAGAACTTAAATACTCACCAATACCTCCATTGATTTTTTCGCCAATCAAGTTTTTAGTATTAGAAACCATTTCACCATTTTCAGTATGTACGCCTTCAGAAACAACAATAACAGCGTGCTTTCTGCCACTTTCCTTAACCTCTTTCAACTTATTGATAATACCATCAATAGTATACGGAATTTCAGGAACCAAACAAACGTCAGCAAAGCCTGCAATAGCAGAATGCATAGCCAAATGTCCTGCATCACGTCCCATAACCTCTAAAATTAAAGCTCTTTGATGAGAACGCGCAGTCTTCCATAACGCATCAATAGCCTCTACACAAACTTGGCAAGCAGAATTAAAACCTACAGAATACTGTGTTAAAGGAGTGTCATTATCAATAGTTTTTGGGATACCAACCATTTTAACACCGGCATTTTTGCAATAATTACTAACGATATTCATACTACCGTCACCGCCTACAACAACAACCGCATCAAGCCCTAAAGCTCTGACACCTTCTCCGAAACGTTTAGAAATTTCTGCCTGAGATTCCAATTTAACTCCTTTATTTAAAGAGCCTAAATAAGAACCGGCTAATCTTGGCCACGGTGTATCTGAAAAATTACGAGTCGTTAACAATTCATAAGAAAGAGGAACTTCAGTCAAACCATCTGTTCCATTGTGAATACCATATACTTCCCAACCAAGTTTACTTGCAGAATTAACTACAGACATAACAACAGCATTAAGACCAGCACAGTCACCACCGCTTGTTAAAATACCGATTTTTTTTATTTCAGTCATATTTTTTTCCTATTATTAAATAAAGTTCAAATTTGAATTATAAAATCACATACTTCATAATTTTATATTAACTAACATAAAAAAAATTTTTTTCATCATTTTTTTTTATTTTCTCCTCAAAAGTTCTTGATTTTTTACCCAAAATGCGGTATAATGCGTCAAATAATTAAGAATCGCCCAATGCGACACTAACTTTTTATCTAACGGAGTTCTTAAATATGGCTAATTCAAATTCTTTTAACAAGCTACAACTTCAACTTTGCGAGCTTAAATTAGAAGAAAGAAGGGTAAAATCAGACATTACAAAATTAGTAAAAAACAAACAGATGATTGACTTCTACCAAGCACAACAACTAAACAGTCAAAAAACGAGTCTAAAAAACAAAATACAAACACTGGAAACTCTGATTAACCCAAACATTATTGCATAATAAAGTCGTATTTTACGACTTTATTTTTAATGAGTTTTTTTGCGCTTAAACTAGGTTAATAATTATGAAAAACAGCAAACATTACACCGCCTATTATGCTTTTTTTGCTGTTTTTGTGTTGTTTTGTTCTTTATGTGCTTTCTTTATTTACCATAAAAATTACTTAAAAATTTTTGTAGTATACTACAAACCGGCTCCAATCATAAAAACAAATATACTTGAGCCTATACAAGCAGGACGCTTGATTTCTGACACACCCTCAAGAGCAGGTGTATTTACTCCAAAAGAAATCTCTTGGCTAAAAGAAAATATGATAGGCGATGAAACAGGTGACAATATTTCACACCTAAACCGTTATTTTGCAGAAATAACCGCTCTTTATTGGATAAACTCCAATACATCATATCCCTATGTAGGAATGTTCCAATATCGCCGTTATTTAGATATAAACCCTAATCATTACTACCCTATAGTAGAATATCCTTCTATGAGTTTTGGGCATTTGGGTATAAACCATTTAAAAGGATTTTCAAAACTTTTCATAGAAAAACTGAATTTAGAAAAAAAACATATTCTACCTATACTCAAGACACACGACATCATTGTAGCCGAACCAATAAAACTAAATACATACAAACAATACAAACAAGACCACATAATAAAAGATTTAGATTTAGCCTTACAGATTATACAGCAGAAATACCCTTATATGTATGAGTTTGCAAAAGAAACCCTCAACAACGACGACGGATTCTATCCTTCAAATATATTTATAACCAAAAAAGAAATCTTAAATAACTATAGTAACTGGCTATTTAGTATACTTCTACCGGTATATAACCAAATAAAAACTGACTTAAAAAATCGCTCAAACGAACAAAAACTTGCTCTTGCATATTTATCAGAAAGATTGTTTACCATATATCTTCGCTACCACAAAAAAAATCACGGTTTAAAAATAAAAGAACTTCCTTTTGTATTGGCTTCTGATTTCTTTTTGCCTCCAATAAATTCTTTATACATAAAACTAAAAACACCTTTGTTTGAAGATATTTTTATAAAACATCCGAACTACGCAAATAAAATCTGTGGTTATAATAATCAATATTATCATTGTGGTAATTTTGAAGTTCTTCCAGATAATCGCCTAAAAATTAAGTGGGACAATAAAAAAATATCATACTTCAAACACAAAACCGATAATGTCTTTGAGCTTGAAAATTAAACATAAAATTTTATCTATAAATTAACCTAACATAAACCACCTTTTTATACAATACCCTACAAATTGTAACCTTAACCGAATGGAAAAAATATGCACGGAATACATCCTCTTATAATAGATTTAACTCTAATCACTATTTATGCAGGTTTAACCACACTTTTATGCAAAAA
>JAFYWO010000121.1 GCA_017557925.1 Alphaproteobacteria bacterium
GCATATAAATTTTGGTAGTAATCATCACTATAATGGCAACGAGAACAATTTCCGACCATAATTCCTGCCATAAATGTTAATATCAATAAAACTAGAGCCATAAAAATTTTTTTGCACTGATAACATTCTATGTTACAGCAGTTGTGGTTGTTTGGGGTGTTATCCATTTTTTTTCTCCATAAAAAATCCATTTTATTACCTCCTAGATTTAAGGTGATATCTATATAGTCATTAAAAAAAGTTTTACAACAGTGAGGAAATATTGTTTGAAAAAATAATATTTATTTTTAAAATAAAGATAATAAGGAGATTAAAGTGGCTAGAATTTTTGATTTTTTACTTGAACTTATAAAATGGCCAGTGGCTGTTTTGAGTGTTATATGTTTGCCTGCTTTTATAGAGGCGCTTGAATATTGTGATGTACGTAATATGAGGTTTATTGTATTTTTGGTCGGTTGTTTTGTTTATTTAGGAGTAAAAATTGTTGCTGGTGTCAGAAGTAATATTTTTATGCAGATTTTAGCTCACGAGCTTACTCATATATTTTTTGCATTATTAACATTTCATAGAGTTACGCATCTTCATATTAACTATGATGAAACAGGTGGTGCGATGAGGTTTAGAGGTAAAGGTAATTGGCTGATAACGGTTTCTCCTTATTTTTTTCCTTTATTTTTATTTTTTTTGATGATTGGGTTTACTTTTTTTTCGGATAGGCTTCCAAGCGGTTATTGGGTAAATGGTATCATAGGATACTTTTTTGCATATCATTTAGAGAGTATGCTCGTGCAAATACACGGAGAACAACCGGATTTTAAGAAGGCTGGGGTATTGTTTTGTATTTTTTTATTACCTGGAGCTAATTTGTTTATGTGTTCATTGATTTTAGCTTTTAATAACGGCGGTTTTAGTAATATGGAAAAATACTTAACGGTTGTAGAACGGTTAAGCAGTAATAGTTTTTCTCAGATTATCAATTATTTTACCAACTGATAGAACAAATTGACGGAGTTGATGTCAGTTTTACGGTTTTGCCTAACGGGATAATATGCCTTGATGGAATATGCCCGTATTGGAAGTTGGAAATAACCGGAATCTTTAAGTCTTTTGTAAAATCTTTAATACAATCACCTATTGTTCCGTCTTCTTCATCTACTATGATGCAGTCCGTAAATTGCCCGATTATAATAGCTTTAAGCTCTGAAAAGTCTTTTTGCTGTTTTAGTTGATTTAGCATTAAGTCTACTTTGTAGGTTTTTTCATCAATATCCTCTATTAACAGTATTTTTCCTTTTAGAGATGGAAAGTATGGAGTTCCACATAATTGTAAGAAAACACTTAAACATCCTCCTATTATTTTGCCGGTGGTTTCTCCTTGTATTAGACAATTTCCAGAGCTGATGGAATGTGTGTCTTTAAATAAAGAAGAAATAAGTGAAGAAGATGTAAGTTCATCTATAGGGCCGTTTTTAAAATCATACAAAGGTAAAAATCCTGTAAAACAGGTAATATCTGATTTTGTGATAAGAGCATTTTGCAATGCAGTAGAATCGCTTAAACCTATTATTGGTTTGGGATTATTTTTTATGTTTTCGTAATCAATGAGTTCAAGTATGTGTGAAGAACCTGCACCGCCTCTTATACAAAATAAGGCTTTAATTGATTTATCTTTAAACATTTGGTTTATTGTGTTTGCTCTTTGTTCTTTAGAACCAGCCATATATCTGTATTGACTGTTTAGATTATCAGCTAATACAACTTCCAGGCCTAAACTTTTTAGGTAGTTTATGGATGGAGTAAGGTTTTTATTTTTTAATCCGCAAGAAGGTGCAATAAAACCTACACGGTCACCTTTTTTTAGTATTGCCATTAGATTTTCTCCAAAATTTCAAATCCCATAAGTGTAATAGTATTATCTCTTGCTCCCATTAGGACTATTCTATCATTTTTGTCGGCTATTTTTAGGATATATTCTTTAAGGTTTTCTCTTTTTTCAAAGAAAATAGAGTTCTTTTTTAATGAAATAGCGTGGTTTACCAAATCTTTTGATGATATATCACGTTTTACAGTGCCTCCGGCAAAGTATATTTCCGGTATAAGTAAGATATCATCATCGTCCATTTGTTTACAAAAACTTTCTATGATTTGTTTTCCCATCATTCTCATAGGGGCAAAGCCGTGTGGTTGGAACATTATTATCAAGCGTCCCTTGTAGGTTTTTAGGGCAGACATTGAGGCCAAGACTTTGTCAGGATTGTGTGCAAAGTCATCTATTACGGTAATAGAATTTTTTGTGCCTAGTATTTCCAGTCTGCGTTTTGTTCCTTGAAAATTTTCAAGTATTTGACATGAATTATGGACATCTATTCCTAAAAGAGAACAGCATGCTATGGCACAAAGAGCATTGGCTACATTAAATTTACCGATTAGATTTAATCTATATTTTTTATTGTTTATGGTGTATATGGTGCCGTCTTTTACAGGGGTTATTTCAGAAGCATAAAAGTCGGCAGAAGAATCAGTAATACTGAATGACAATACGTTTGTATGGGAATTTTGAATAACTGATGAATTAGGGCAGTCTTTGTTATAAACAACACCTTTTTTTGCTCGTGAGGCGAAGTTTTTGAAAAGAGTTTGCAGTTCTTCTATAGATTTATGGTCAAGAGTAATGTTGTTGATGACAGATATATAAGGGGTATATTTTTCTATAGAGCCATCAGATTCATCGGCTTCTATTACACAATATTGTCCGTTATTTAAGATTACATTTGGTATACCTTTTTGGTCTTCATAATTTTTTAGAAGTGCACCATTTATCAATAAAGGTAATTTGTTTGACTTATCTAAGATATAGCCAATCATAGCGGTAACGGTTGATTTCCCGCTTGTTCCGCCTACAGCTATATTGTAGGGATATGAAGAAAATATTTCTGATAAAAGGTCTGAACGATGTAGGATGGGGATATTTAATTCTTTTGCTTTTTTTATATCAGGTATGGTATCTTCTACGGCTGTAGAGGTATATAAAGCAGAGTAAGAATTATCAATCATAGAACCATTCTGAGGATAAATTTTTATACCCAATTCTTGTAAGGCTTGTTTGTTTTTTTCTTCTTTTTTTTGGTCAAAACTTCTATCTGTTCCGGATACTTCATAATTTTTAAATTTCAGCACTTGTGCAAGGGCACTCATTCCGCTTCCTGCTATTCCAGAGAATCCCACCTTAGTCATAATTTGGTTCCTTTTTGTTATTGAGTTTGTTGGAAAAATATAACTTAAATAGTTTAATTTTTCATAAAAAAAACTTGAACAGTGTCTTAAAATGATTTATCGTAAAAAAAACTTATGAAACGGGTTAAAAGATATGGCTAAAATAAAAGATAAAAGCAAAGAAGAAATCAAAATAGATTTAATAAATAAGTCTCGTGAAATAATAAAAGATAAAGGTGTTGAATGTTTGACCGCTAGAAAATTAGCTGAGTACTCCGGTTATGTGGTTGGAACGATTTATAACCGCTTTAAGAGTATGGATGAGTTGGTTATGTGGGAGAATTGTTTAACGCTTGATGAACTTTATGAAAGCTTAAAAGTAACTGATATGACATCTGATGCGTATGTCAACTTAAACAGAATACTTGATAGATTTGTTGATTATGTATTAAATAATAAAAATCTTTGGTTTACTCTTTATAATTTTCATTTTAAGAGTGTTATGGATAGTTATCCGTTGTTTTATTTAAGACGAATCGTTAAAATCATTCAGTTGTTGGAAAAAAATTTAAGCAAGTTGTTTATAGGTATTCATAGTGTTGAACGCAAGGTTTTAGCCGAAGTCTTGTTTATTAATTTATTTGCTTTAAGCTCTTTGTTGACTACAGAAGAAGAATTTAAGCACTTGAAAAAGAAGTATGTTGCCAAAGTTATGTTTAATACATATTTGGCTGGTGTTTCCAGATTGAAAGAAAAGTAAATTTTTATTCAAGAGCAGATATAATTTGTTGTAGTATGTCTTTTGCATTACCAAATATCATAAGAGTTTTATTGTTATAAAAAAGAGGGTTGTCTATACCGGAATATCCGGGAGCAAGAGAGCGTTTTATAAAGATTATTTTGGTGGCTTTTTCTACTTCTAAGATAGGCATTCGGTATATTGGAGAAGAAGAATCTGTTTTAGCTAAAGGATTAGTAATATCATTAGCTCCGACAACAAGTGCTATGTCGGCGGTTTGAAAGTCGTTGTTTATATCTTTTAATTCGTATATAATGTTATCCGGTATTGATGCTTCTGCAAGAAGTATATTCAGGTGTCCGGGCATTCTTCCTGCAACAGGATGAATGGCAAATTTTACGGTTACGTTGTAGGTGTTTTGCAAAATATCAGAAAGAGTTTTCAGTTCGTGTTCTGCAGATGATGTTGCCATTCCAAAACCTGGGACAATAATTATTTTTTTGGAATTTTCTAATAAAAAAGCAACCTCCTTTGGTGATGCTTGATTTATTTGGGATAGACGAGAATTTTTTTTAGTTTGTGTTTTTGGTGTAAAAAACAAAACATTTAATAAGTTTCGTCCCATTGATTTTAGCATAATATAAGAAAGTATTGCTCCGCTTGCGCCTATTAATGTTCCGGTTATAATAAGCAGGGTGTTTTTTGAAATTATACCAATTAAAACAGTTGTCCAACCGGAGAGAGAATTTAGCATTGAAATTATTATGGGCATATCAGCCCCTCCTATGGGGAGAGTGAAGCAAAATCCTGATAAAGATGATAAAAAAATTATAAAAAAAAGCGATATGGAATTTGTATATGATAGATAAGGAATGGTAAGTAATATTAGAAAGAAGGATATTATACTTATGGATTTTATGGTTTTGTAGTATTTTATTTTTAGGATATTTGCTATACTTATAAATGATGCCAAAGAGCCGAAAAATGTTATAAAACCTAATGAAATTATAAAAATAAGTAATGTTAAGTTTGAATTTTTTAATAAAAAAGAGGATATACCAATTAGAGCAGATGAAAGTCCGCCAAAACCATTTAGAATAGCTATCATTTGAGGTAGATTTTTAAATTTTATTTTTGAGGAATATATACCTACGATTGCTCCAAGTGTTAAAGGTATTAGAGATTTTATAAAAATGTCAGATGGTAATTTTTGATAATAGATTAAAATAATTAAAAGCATTGAAAATATTGCTAAAATATTTCCTTTATAAGCAATTTTTGGGGATGAAAGGCTATATATTGAAACAATAAAAGCAGAATAGATAAGTATTATTATAAGGTGTGTCATTTGTTTTTATCCTTTGGTTTGAAAAGGTTTAGCATTTTTATTGAAATAAAAAATCCTCCAAAGATATTTATTGAAGCAAAAAATATGGAAATATATGTTATTTTTTCTGCTAAGGGGGGTAATTCATTTTGAAGCAACTCTAATGCACCTATGATAATAATTCCTGATATTGCGTTTGTAACACTCATAAGAGGGGAATGTAGTACGGGTGTTACATTCCATATAGCAAAAAAGCTTATAAAGCAGGATAGTATAAATATATCTAAAATTAACATTTTTTTCCTTTAATTTTTGTAAATCATCGGTTTTACGGGGAATAAATTTATGGATGAATCTTGAAAAGGTTGTATAAGTTTTATGAGATTAAGCATATTAGAGGAGAATAGTATAGATGATGTTTTAGGGCAAAGACGTTCAAAACAAGGGTTTCTGTAAAAAGAATATGTTGAGGTTATTTTTTGTGCTTGTTTTATGGATATGTTGTTTGTTGTTGTGTCTATAAGTATTGAGCCTTTTTTTAGGTGTTTTAGGTTTTGTAAGGTTATTATCGGTGGATTTTTCGGGTTGTGAAAATTGACAGCACTTAGGATAAAATCTTTGTCTTTTAATACTGATGAGATATCAAAATCTTTTGTGGAATGTATAAAATCAGCTCCTATAGATGTTGCCAGTTCTTGTGCGGAAGGTTGGACATCTAAAATAAAGGTTGTTGCTCCGTTTTTTTTGAACATGCTTGCTATTTCAAGTCCTGTAATACTTGCTCCTATTATTAGAGCTTTAGCTTTACCTAAAGAGGTGGAAGGAGTATAAAGAAGCGGAGCGATAATTGGAGATTTGGATAAAGCAAAAAGTGAAGCGCTGTAACCTCTTGGTAAGGCTTGTGAAGTTAAAGTATCTATACTTTGGTAAAAAGAGGTTCGTGGTATTTTTTCAAGCTGAATTATTGTTGCAATGGTTTTTGATAATAGGTGTTCATTATTACTGAAATTTGAGATTAGTATTTGATTTTTTGATAATTTTTTTAATAAGTGTTGTGAAGGTGGTGTAAACTTTATGATGATGTCTGATTGTTGATATATTTGTGCGTTTGGAAGTATTTGGGATTTGCTTTGAATATATTCTTTGTTGGTATAATAAGATTTTTTGCCAATGTTTTTTGAAGATAAAACAGTATGTCCAAGAGTTGTAATCTCCTTGATGGTTGAGGGGGTTAGCGGAGTTCTTGTTTCTTTGTTATCATCTTCTTTTATTTGACCTATTATCATAAAACTAAACCTTATTTTAAATAATTTTTTGTAAAATTTCTCTTTATATAAGTAATAAAAAA
>JAFYWO010000122.1 GCA_017557925.1 Alphaproteobacteria bacterium
ATCTATGAATTTCATCAACAAATAATAATGTTCCTTTACCTTGTGTGGTTTTTCTATCTTGCGCATACTGAAAAACTCTCTTTAAATCCGCAACACCGGAAAAAACAGCAGAAATCTGTTCAAAATAAAGATTAGTATGCTCAGCAATCAATCGTGCTATTGTAGTTTTACCACATCCTGGAGGACCCCACAAAATAAAAGATGATACTCTTTTATTAACAACCATTCTTCCCAAAGGAGAATCCTCACCCAAAACCTGCTCTTGACCAACAACATCTTGGAGTTTTTGAGGACGCAATCTATCTGCTAACGGGCGTTTAACCCTATTTGAAAATAAAGTATCAACCATTTTATTCTTTTTTCCTAAAACTTATGCAATCAATAACACAAACTTTTCAATCCTACAACTAGATTTTTTATGAAAACTGATATATCTCTTGACAGTTCTTAATAAAGTTATACTATTCCTACCATATAAAACAATATATTAAAGGTAAAATCATGAGTTTTAAAGATTTAGGTTTAAACGACAAAACAATTCAAGCAATTACAGATTTAGGCTATAAAGAGCCAACAACCGTTCAAAGAGATGTTATCCCCTCCGTTCTTGCCGGAAGAGACATTTTTATAATAGCACCATCAGCTTGCGGTAAAACTTGTTCTTACATTTTTCCTTTGATAGATATTATTTCAAAAAAACAAGGACATAACATCCTAATAATTACTGCAGATGATAAGGAAGCCGTTAATGTTTCCGATAAATTATCTATTTTTAACAAATATCACGAACTGACAGAAGAAGAAAATTCTTCAGAAACAATAGACAACGAAGCAAATGTTATCATTGGCGCACCATCTTTGCTGTTAGATAACATTAAGGAAGAAAAAATAGATATATCAAATATCAACATACTTGTCGTAGACGATATAAATCTTATCAAAAAAGGTCGTGGATTACAAAAGTTGGATGAAATTCTTGAACTTTTGCCGATAGATAAACAAAATATTGTTTTCACTACACGCCGTTCAAAAGAAACTCAAGATACATTAAATAAAATATTAAAAACTCCGGCAGAAATAAAAATAGATAAAAACAAAGAAAGTGAAGCAAAAAACGTTCAAAATGAACCGACAATTCCTGAAAATCAAAAAAAAGAAAAAGCAAAAACAAAAAACTCTTATAAAAAGTCTAAAGATCCGCTAGATAGAAAAGCTGTGGAATTAGCAAAAAAGAATAAAGCTTTCGGTTTTAACCCTCCTCACTTTCTTCTCGTGGAATGCAAACTTATAGAAGGCAAAGATTTCTAAAAAAATACTTGCGCTATTTATATGTTAGTCTTATAAAAAAATAAAATATTAACAATCAAACTGGAGATACAAATGGCTGGACACTCCCAATTTAAAAACATCATGTACCGCAAAGGTGCACAAGATGCCAAAAAAGCTAGAGTTTTTGCAAAACTTGCTCGTGAAATCACTGTTGCCGCAAAATCTGGCTTACCTGAACCTGATAAAAATCCTCGTTTAAGACTTGCCATACAGGCTGCTCGTGCAGAAAGCATGCCTAAAGACAATATTGAACGTGCTATAGCAAAAGCAACCCAAGTTGCAGGAGGAGCTGACTTTACAACTATGCGTTATGAAGGCTTTTCTTCCAACAAAGTTGCCGTTATTGTAGAAGCTTTAACAGATAACAAAAACAGAACAGCAAGTAATGTGCGTTCTATATTTGGTAAACGTGGTGGAGCTATGGGGGAAACCGGTTCTGTAACATTTAATTTTGAGCGTATCGGTTATATAGAATATCCTATATCTACTGCAGATGCGGATAAAATGTTTGAAGAAGCTTTAGAAGCTGGTGCAAACGAGGTTGTATCAGAAAACGATGTTCACGCAATAGAAACTCTTCCTGATGACTTATCATCTGTAACCGAAGCTTTAGAACAAAAATTCGGTACACCTTCTGCATCACGCTTAGACTGGAAACCTACTGTTAAAACAGATATAACTGATTTAGAAACAGCTCAAAAGTTTCTTGAATTTATTGATGCTTTAGAAGAAGATGAAGACGTTCAACACGTTTATCATAATGCAGAAATATCTGAAGATATAATGTCTCAATTAGAGGCTGAATAATGAGAATATTAGGCCTAGACCCAAGCATATCATCAACCGGTTGGGGCATAATAGATGTTAATGGAAGCCGTCTGTCCTATGTGGCAGACGGTTTTATATCAACTTCAAACAAATTACCTCTGTCAGAACGCTTGCATATTATATATAATGAACTTAAAAAAATCATAGAACAATATAATCCTAATGAATCCTCTATAGAAATAACATTTCTAAATTCAAATCCTGAAACATCCTTAAAATTGAGTATGGCTCGTGGAGTTGTTTTTTTAATGCCGTCACTATATAACATACCGCTTTATGAGTATGAACCAAATAAAGTAAAAAAAGCTCTAACAGGTGTCGGTCGTGCAGACAAAAACCAAGTAGAAGCAATGGTAAAAATTCTACTACCCGGTTGTAAACCTAAAAACAACGATTCGTCAGATGCTTTAGCTATAGCAATCACTCACGCAAATTTAAGAAATTCTCTTGAAAGCAACGTTGCTTAAAATAAAATACCACCCTTTTTACATACCTATACCATAGCTCATACTCATCCCATAACTATCATCTTCTTCATTGTATTTTTCTTCATTTTTTCTGCATCGCTTCAGTCTTTTGCACTACATTTACTATTGTTAGCTACTTTTTTACTATACTCATCTGCTTCTTTTTCTGTATATTTTGATTTGCCTGCAATATTCTGATACACACTTTTTAACCAAATAGCTAAACAATTATCTTCATATTCAGAGTTACAAATATTAGCACTCAAATTTACTAAATCTTTAGCTTTATCATTACTTTATAATATCATAAACCACAAAAAAAAGGGGCCTAAGCCCCATTATTTTTTTAGATATCAGCAATAACTTCCATACTAACAATAATGTCAGGATCATAGACAACACCATTAAAGCCACCGCCTTTTTTGATATTATCAACAAATTCCATACCGCTTACAACTTTACCCCAAACAGTATATTGACCGTCTAAATGCGGTGCATTGTCAAAACAAATAAAAAACTGACTATCTGCAGAGTTTGGATCCATAGCTCTTGCCATAGATACTGTGCCACGAGTATGAGGAACTCTATTAAATTCAGCTTTTAACTTTTTACCGCTTCCACCTGTTCCTGTTCCTAAAGGACAACCTGTTTGAGCCATAAATCCATCAATAACTCTATGGAACTTTAACCCGTTATAAAAACCCTCTCTAACCAACTCTTTAATTCTAGCAACGTGATTAGGAGCAACATCCGGAAACATTTCAATAACAACTTCACCGTCTTTTAATTTTAAAACCAACGCATTTTCAGCATCTTTTACATTATAAGAATGTTTCATTTTTTTACCTCTCGTTTCACTAATTTCTAATTTTTTTGTGTCTTCCATAGCAATACTTTTTGTATCGCTTTTATCCAAAATTTTTGTATCACTTTTAGCTAATACATTTCCCATCATAAAACCCTTCGCAATTAAAATTACTGTTAAAACTAAAACTATATTTAAGAATTTATTTTTCAT
>JAFYWO010000007.1 GCA_017557925.1 Alphaproteobacteria bacterium
ATTTGCAAGAACCAAAGAATTAGAACATTCAATAGATACATTGCACGATAAAGTTATAGAGATGGCTCTGGAATTTAGAAATGCAATAGATATTTATTTGAAAGAAAAACGCTCAGATGCATACCGAAAAATAAGTAAAAAAATAAAAAACATTGAGCACGAGTCTGATGTTTTAAGACGTTCTATAGAAAGTAGTCTTTATGAACAAAATTTAATCCCTGACTTAAGAGGAAATATCCTTCAATTAGTAGAAAATATAGATAAAGTAATAAATTTATTTGATGATGTTGCGCATAAATTTTATATAGAACAGCCCGACATTCCTAAAATATATCACGAACAATTCCAAACACTTGTTCGCCAAGTTTCAGATTGTGCCGAAAATATGGCTATTTCTTCACGTTCTTTTTTCAGAGATTTATCCACATTAAGAGATTACTCAAAAAAAGTATTCTTACTTGAACATCAATCAGATAAGACTTCGGCAAAACTCAGAGAAGCTGTTTTTAATTCTGATTTGGAACTTGCTCAAAAAATACAAATCAACGACTTTGTAGAAGAAGTTGCTGACGTTGCCGATATTGCTGAAGACTGTATAGATGCACTACTGATTTTTGCTATAAAAAGGGAAATCTAAACCATGTTTGAGTATTTACTTTTTCTATCCAGCGCATTGTTTCTCGGTTGGTCATTAGGAGCAAATGACAGCGCAAACATCTTTGGAACTGCAGTAGGCACCAAAATGTTGCGCTTTACCACTGCAGCCACTATTGCCTCAATATTTGTTATACTCGGTGCAGTAGTAAGTGGTCAAAACACTACCGAAACACTAAACGCTCTTGGTGGAGTAAACACTCTTCCGGCAGCATTTGCCGTATCACTATCTGCAGCCCTTGCGGTTCGTGTTATGCTTAAATCAGGCATAAGTGTTTCTATATCACAAACAATCGTCGGTGCTATTATCGGCTGGAATGTATACAACCACCAAGAAACAGATAGTCAAACTCTAATCAATATTCTTTCTTGTTGGGTAATGTGCCCTATTATTTCCGGACTAATTGCCACTGCTTTGTATTTTACAGTAAAAAAGATATTACACCACTCCAAATTGCATATTTTATGGCAAGATTTTACCGTTCGTCTTGGTATGATATTTACCACCGCTTTGGGTGCTTACGCTTTAGGAGCAAATAATACAGCAGACGTTGTAGGTGTATTTGTTCAATCTTGCGCATTTCAAGATATAAATTTTGGAAATTTAATACATCTTTCAGGTATACAAGTCCTATTTTTAATAGGCGCTATAGCAGTAAGCGTTGGTGTTTTTACTTATTCTCAAAAAGTAATAAAAACCGTAGGCAAAGGAGTATTAACCTTTTCTCCTGCCGTTGCCTGGATTGTTATTTTATCTCAATCTTTGGTGTTAATCTTATTTTCTTCCAAAGGTCTTGAAAATTTCTTGGTATCACTTGGCCTACCTCCTCTACCTGCGGTTCCGGTATCCAGTACTCAAGCCGTAATTGGTGCTATTGTCGGTATAGGACTTGCCAAAGGCGGTAAAGAAATAAAATGGTCTTTAGTTCTAAAACTTGTTTGCGGTTGGATAACTTCTCCACTCATGGCCTTTGTGTTAAGCTATATATCACTGTCTTTTATGGAAAACGTGTTCAAACAACCGGTAATATCTCCGTTCTAAAACTATTTCTTTTGTAAAACCAAATAAAAAAACTTTACTCCAAATATATTTAACACTACCATAGTGCATATATCTTATGGAGGAAATATGTTAAAAAAAATATATAAAATTGCCCCTTATTGGCTTTTGCTTATACATCTGATTATTGGATTTGGTGTTTGTGTTTATATTACTTGTTTTACATCTTCTACCGGAGGAGATACATTAGAACACATGCACTCCTCGTATTTAGTCTATTCCGGAAAAATTCCATACAGAGATTTTTTCCAACATCACAATCCTCTTTTGTGGTTTTTATACTCTCCTTTATTGGGATTGTTTGATAAAGGTTTAAGTGATACTTTTATTACTAACTTTGTTTTAATTTCTGCACTCGTTGCTTCTTACCTAAACCTCTACTATCTGTTCCTTATTACCAAAAGATTTTTAAGCAATTCTCTTTCAGGTGTAATTGCTGCAGCTATAGCACTAACACCTTATGTTGTTCTATCTATTGTCCATTTTAGACCGGATAACTTTATGTTCTTAGCTTTTTTTGCCGGATTATATTATTATTTCTGTTACATAGAAACAAAAAAACTTTCATCTCTTTGCATAAGTTTTGTTCTCTTTTGGTGTTCATTTATGTTTCTGCAAAAAATCATATTTACACTAGTGTTACTGGCTATAATAACCTTGTATCTCATTTATAAAAAGATGGTAAACTTTACAGACATACTATATGCCATAATGCTTCCGTTTACATTGTCATTAGGCTTTCTTCTTTACTTGTATAACTATGATATGATTGGTACCTGGTATCACTCAAACTTTACTTTCAACCTTCATATTCCTGAACTTTTTACTAATCGTCGTATCGGATATTTTTGGGTTGAATTAAAATTACTGGTAGCTTTTTCTTTTATAAGTATAGCTTTCTTAATAAAACACAGTAACATATACTACAAAATATTAGCAATAATTTTTGTTGCAGAATTTATACAACGCCTATTTTATTTTTCAGCTTTTGCATATTACTTATGCTTGCTTGTTTATGTTGCATCTATACTTTCAGCGGTATTCATAAGCAATGTATTAATAAAAAAACATTATGCATTTGCCTATATTGTATGCTTTGCTTTATTTTTCTCAATGTATAAACCTGCAATTTATGAAGGAAACATCGCTCCTAAAAAATCACGTTTCCACACACCTTTACACATGGAAATATATAAACGCACCACAAAGTGTGACTATGTCTTAAATGGTGATGGCACAATTTATAACATATACAATAAAGACCCTCATTATTATTGGAACTTACTCGGTCAAACAGACGTTATAGGTGCCAAAGTAGGTATAGCTCCTCTTATGGATATAAATAACGTGATTAAAACTAAAAAGCCCCGTGTAATTTCAATTCGTCCTTATTATGACAAATACTACTCTGAAAGAGGACAAAAAATTGTTGTTCACTATCCGGATATGGCTTACATAAATAAATACTATAAACCTTTTAACCTTTCAGAAAATCTCTATATCCTAAAATCTGAATATACAGATTTTGAATGTAACGAATAAATAATCCATAAAAAATATGAACTAAATATAACAACAAAAAGGAATAAAAAATGTTTATTGACCAACATTGTCACATAGAAGATGAAGAAACGATAGAACGTGCATTCAATGCCAACCTTGCCGGCTTACTAAATGCCGGCAAAGACCTTGACGAAATGGAGTTTCAGCTTAGACTTACTGAAAAATATAATAATGTTTGGACATCTGCCGGCGTTCATCCTGACGAAGCCCCAAATAAACTAAATAAGATAACAACAGAAACCATTATAGAAAAAACCAAACACCCGAAAGTAATTGCAATCGGAGAATGCGGACTTGATTATTACTATGGCAAAGACTACAAAGAAGCACAAAAAGAAATGTTTTCACGCCATATTTCAGCTTCAGGTATAACCAAGCTTCCGCTGATGATCCATCAAAGACAAGCAGAAGAAGATACTTTATCGCTACTTTATGACGGTATAAAAAAATATGGGTCTTTAACCGGCGTAATACATTGTTTTACCTCTAGTATAGAATTTGCTAAAGAGGTAGAAAAACTTGGATTTTATATTTCGGCTTCCGGCATAATAACTTTTAAGACAGGCATAGATATTCTTAATGTATTTAAATCATATTCAAAAGATAAAATCCTGATAGAAACAGATTCGCCTTATCTGACCCCTGTTCCATTCAGAGGTAATATAAACGAGCCTGTATATATCACAAAAACCGCAGAAAAATTAGCTCACGCACTTAAAATGTCATTAGAAGAATTATCCCATCTAACAACTAAAAACTTTTTCAACTTATATACAAAAGCAAATAACAACGAAAGGTAATAAACGTGTCAAAAATAATAATATTAGGTTCAGGAGCTGCTCCCGGTGTTCCATCACTTGCTTGTGGATTCGGTAACTGTGACCCTAAAAATCCCAAAAATTATCGTTCTCGCAGTGGCACTTATATAGAAATAAATAACACCAAATTTTTAATAGATACCTCTCCAGATTTGCGACTGCAATTATTAAATGCCAAAATCAAAGATGTAGATGCAGTATTTTATACACACGAACACGCAGACCACTTACACGGAATAGATGATTTAAGAGAAATAAATCGTATAAACAAACGTGCTATAGAGTTATATGCCTCACCTAAAACATTAGATACCATAAAAAATCGTTTCGGTTACCTCATTGCTGAAGATACACAAAATATAAATCCGCTCTACAGAGCCGCTCTTCATCCAAACACATTTAATTATAACGAGTCATTTTATTTTAAGTCAGTAAAAGTTACCCCTATAAAATTATTCGGACATAACGTAGAATGTGCCGGTTATATCTTTAATGACGGAGAAGTTGTTTTTATAGCTGACTTCAAAGAAATAGAAGATAACGCACTTTTGCATATAAAAAGACAGCCGGAAGTCCTTATTATGCCCCTTACAACCCCATCAGGAACTTGTTTCCACGCAAGCCTTGATAAACTCTTAGAATACCACCAAAAAATTTCCCCAAAAAGAATGCTTATAAATCACATGGCAGTTGAAAGCGACTACAACGAAGTAAACTCTCGTTGTCCTCTTGGAGTAGAACCAGCCTTTGACGGTATGGAAATAAACTGGATCTAGCCATATACATTTTTTCTAAGCAAAAATATATGCTTAATCAATAAATATATATTTACAAGAAAATATATAGGTGTTAGATTTTCCTTATATATTTAAGGAAAAAACATTGGCAAGTAAAATAAAAAAATTACGCTTTTTATCGCTGTTCTGGGATTACACCAGCGCATTATCTTTGATTTTGCTCCTTATACTATTATGGCATTTAGGAAAAGGCCCCATAGAAGTTAATTTTTTGCGCCCGTATATTATAGAAGCTCTCACAAACGAAACATCATCTTATGACATAAACATATCATCCGTAAATCTGGAACTTGCCAATTCTATTCAACCAATAGAAATTATTGCAAAAGATATTTCATTTAAGGATAAAGAAGATTCTTATGAAGTAACGTCCCCCCGTCTTTCGCTATCATTTTCAGCAAGAGCATTACTAAAAGGACTTCTTGCTCCAAGTTCAATAGACATAGAAAACCCCAAAGTAAGGATAAACACCTCCTACGAAGAAACCTTTAAAAATCAACACACACAAACCCACTCATCTACAGATACAAACTTAAAAAAACTGGAATTTTATTTTAATCAGTTTGAGGAGTTAATGGAAAGATTTAACTCTCCTGAAAAACTATATATAGAAAGTTTTATCAACGAAATAAATATCAAAAATTCATCAATCACAATCAAAGAAGTTGATACTCAAAAAGAATTCCACTTTGTAAATGCTGACCTTTCTTTTTTACGAGGTCTGACAAGTATAGAACTTAAATTAGACAGTGCCATAGGCTTAAATGACAGTTTTTCCGGTTTAGATATAAAATTAAAATATAACTTACTTACAGACCAAATAACTTACGCTTCAAATTTTTCGGATTTATTTTTAACCAACTTATATGATGTCATATCGCCTAAAAAAGGTGACCTTAAAACGTTAGATATTCCTATAAATGCAGAATTAAACGCTATTATAGATTTTGGAAACATCTTAAAAAATAAAGATAAATTTGCCGAAAATATAGGCTCAAACATTAAAGAAATAAACTTCCATCTTGAAGGTGGTCAAGGCAAAATAGGATTTTTAAATAACGATGATTTTGATTACGATATTTCATCATTTAATCTCAAAGGCAGTTTGCACGGCAAACTTGATAAAGTTGATATTAAAAACGCAACTATTGATTTTAATGGCAAAAAAGCCAAAATAAGTCTTTCTGCCACAGGTTTTAAAGACTACTTGTTGCATAATAATTTGGAAAATTTTAAACTTAATATAAAAACCCAATTAGGTGCTTTTGATATGGACGAACTATCCGCACTTTGGCCTCGTTATCTTGGAGAAAAGGCTTGGTCTTGGTGCAACGAAAGCTTATATGGCGGAAAAATTTCTAATGGAAAGTTCTCCTTTAATTTTGGATTTGATGACAAAACAAAAACTTTTGGTTTACAAAAACTTGACGGAACAGCTGAAATAAAAGATGCAAATCTTGATTATTTAGAAGGAATGCCGGTAATCAAAAACGTATACGGAACAGCTCATTTTTCTAATAACAAGATAGAAATTTTTGTAGATAAGGGAGTTTCTGATAATGTTATTCTGACAGGTGGCAATGTTGTCCTCTATGATTTAGATAAAGAAAACAACTTTATCCGCATAACACTAAAAGGTAATTCCACTATAACAGATGCCCTAAAACTTATTGATAACCCTCCTCTTGGCTTCACTAAAGAAATGGGAATAAACCCTAACAATGTAAACGGAGATGTAGAGATAGACCTCGGTCTTGATTTTGAACTAAAATCAAACCTTTCTCCCGAAGAAATAAAAGTAACACTAAATGGAGATTTAAGTAATATTGAATATTTAGGTCTTGAAGATGATAAAACATTTATAGCTGATTCCCTAAAATTATATGTTACAGAAAAAGGTTTTTCCCTAAATGGCACAGCCAAATATCAAGATGTTCCGCTAAAATTATCTCTAACCGATAATTTCAAAGATAATGCCAATAAAAGTAAAATCATTGCAGACATCTCTATAAATGATGAAATTTTACAAAAACTTGGCATAAAGGCATCTATTTTATCTGCTCCGTATTTTACAGGTTCATCTGATATAAAAGCAACAATTATTTTCCAAAACACCGGTAAGATAGAATTATTTGTAGATGGTTCTCTAAAAAATACAGCCATAGACTATGCCTTTTTAGGTTTTGCCAAAGATAAAGGCGAACCTTGCCATGCCAAAGCTAAGATGATAATAAACAATAACAAAATAGAGCAAGTAACAGAATTTTCGCTAATAAAAGCCCAATGGCAAGCCAAGGGTAATATTAAAATGACTGATAAAGGGCTTATAAAAACCATAGACATAACAGAAATAAAAGCCCCTAAAGCCTTTGCAAAAGCAAAAGTTGACTTCACATATTCGCCAAAACTCAAACTAAAAGTTACTCTAAACGGCGATTCTTATGATTTAACAGACTTTTTCAACAGTAAAAAACAATCTTCAGAAATCACCTTAAATAAAAAAGAAAAATCACTAAAAGACCCTCTTGAAGATGTAATGGATACAGATATCATAATAGGTGTTAACAAACTTTGGACCAACAACCAAATTCCTGTAACAAACTTTGCCGGTAAATTAGAACTCCGTAACGGTATAGGTGTTCATCGTATCAATATGATAGGTAATTATGCTCACAGCAAAGATGTAACTATGAAATTAGATTTTGAACCAAGAGGCAAAGAATACATCTTAACCATAGATTCAAACAATGCAGGTTCAACCCTAAAAGTTTTACGCTTGTATGACCACATGAAAGGCGGAAACTTAAAAATTGAAGCCAAGAGAGATATATATAAAAACTTCAAAGGTTTTGCTCAAATGAGAGATTTCTCTCTCTCTGACACACCTATTTTTGCAAAATTATTAAGTCTATCATCTTTAGCTGGAATTGTTGATATGTTAACCGGAGAAGGACTGCGTTTCACACATCTTAACGCTCCATTCAGTTATACATTTTCAACAAAAAATCTTGAAACCACAGATGCTAAAATCTTTGGACCGGTATTAGGCCTCAAATTAACCGGCAAATATAATTTATTTGATGACATAATAGAAGCAAGAGGTTTAATAATACCTGCCTATAACCTAAATAAATTTATAGGCAACATTCCGCTTGTCGGTAAAATTTTAAGAGGAGAAGACGGCACTGTTTTTGCAACCAACTATCAAATAACAGGAACAACAGAAAAACCGCAAATAATCATAAATCCGCTTTCCACTTTAGCCCCAAATTCAGTAAAAGAACTGTTTTCATCAGGAGAATAAAAATGGAAAATAAAATTGGTATAGATTTTCACGGAGTAATTTCAAGTTTTCCGGAATTATTTGAACAATTCTGCCGAGAAATCAGAAAATGTGGCATTAAAGTATATATCATCAGCGGAGGACCTAAAAATGATATAATGCACTACCTCAACAAACATCGCATTGAATATGACCATATATGGGCAATTATAGACCATTGCGATAAAGAGGGACAGGTTTCGTATTTTGATGATGGGAGCTTTCAAGTGCCAACAGAATTATGGAATAGAGCCAAAGCAGAATACTGTGCCAAAGAAAACATAGAATTTCATATAGATGACTCAAACATTTATGGCAAATATTTCGTTACCCCATATTGCAAATATGATATAAACAACGGCATTTGCGAATTAAGAACAGGATTAAAAGTAGATTTCAAAGACCCGATAAAAGCTGCAGATATCGTCGCAGAATTTATAAAAAAATAATAAATATTATATAGCTTACTATCCTTGTAGTACAAAAAGAGGGATGCTCCTCGTGCCACCACGACTCTCTCGCCGTTTTGCCACACACTCACCCTCCCCCGTCATTGCGAGCGTAGCGTGGCAATCCAGTCTAA
>JAFYWO010000123.1 GCA_017557925.1 Alphaproteobacteria bacterium
TTCTTTTATAAGTTTTTTATCTTTATTATAAAAACGTGAACGACCTTGTTTTTGTGATGATTTATAGAAGTTTTCTTCTTTTAAAGTGCCATCTTCGTAGTATTTTCGGTGCGGGCCTTCTTTGAGGCCGTCTTTATATTCAACTTCTTCAAATGTGCTACCGTTTTCAAAGTAAGAGCGTGCATTGCCGTTTAGGATACCTTTGTCATAATATGAAACGAAGCTAACTTTGCCGTCTTTATAATAATAAGTTTGAGCGCCGTGTTTTTTGCCTGATTTGTATTGGATGGAAGTATGTTTTTTGCCATTAAGGTCATAAGTTACAAGTTCTCCGTGAAAAGGGGTAGTTGTGTTTTTAAAATAACAGATATTTTCTCGGCAGGTTACTTCCTTTTGTACATAAAAATTTCTTGAGTAGGAATTTGAGGTTGGGAGAATTAGGGTAAAAATTATGAAGATGAAAAGCTTAAGAGTTGGTTTGTTCATTGGTTTATTCTCCTTTATTGATTAGAGTTTTAAGAGCAAAATGGGCAATATGCGCTCCCATTGCCATAGGAACAAAAGGTAGTGAGCCTAAAATGTTGTTACCGTTTTCGTCTTTAGTTATTTTTGAGGGCTCGGTTGAAAAAACAACATTTATTTTATTTAGTGGAAGATTAGAGGTTTTTAAATTGCTACGGAGTTTTTTTGCTAAATGGCAGGTTGTTGTTTTATCCAAAGTTGTGGTTTTTAAAAGTTCCGGATTATACTTTAAGGCGGCACCTAAGGCAGAAATGAATTTTAGGTTATTTTTAAGCATAAATTCTATAAGTGCGGTTTTGGTTTTTATGTCATCTATCGCATCTACTATAAAATCAGGATTGTGGTTTAAGATAAAATCAAGATTGTCGGGGGTTAGTTTCAAATCTATGGCGGTCACGTTTGCGGTGGGGTTTATTTGCAAAATGCGATTTTTGGCACTTATGGTTTTTGAGGTATTAAGAGTTTCGTAAGTTGCAAGGATTTGGCGATTAAGATTTGTAGGTTCAAATCTGTCAAAATCTACAACTATAAGGTTTTGGATGCCAAGTCTTGATAAATTTTCTAATGCGTAACCTCCAACCGCACCTAAACCTATTATCATTACGGTTTTTTTTATCAGTTCAAGATGAGAGGTGTTGCCAATCAGAGAAATTGTTCTTTGGTGTTGGGTGGTTAGCATTTGATAAACTCCATTGTGTTTTTTTCTAATATCTCGTTTAGTTCATTTTCTGCCATATTTGATAAGTTGGCAAGTTTTTTTAGGTTTTGGAGAGTATTTTTTTCGTAATCGGCTTCTTTTTGTTGGTAAGGAGCATCTGTTTCAAACAAAATTTTATCTAAAGGAAGTTTAGCAAAAACATCTTTTGCTTTAGGATTGTTGATGAAATGGTTGCCAAGTCCTATATAAGCATTTGTTTTTATCAAAAATTTTAGTAACTCATGATTTGGTCTAAAAGAGTGGTAAACAAATTTTTTAGATTTTAGTTCTTTTTCGTATGAACTAAGAGCATTAAAAGCTTTTGCGCCGTGTATGATTATGGGGCGGTCTAGGTTATGGGCAAGTTTCAGTTGTTTAGAAAACAGTTCGTGTTGTGCCGGAGTCGGGGGAGATTTTATACCGTCAAGTCCTATTTCTCCTATTAGAGAATTGGGGTTTTGGGTTAGGTAGTGTTGCAATAAGTCTATGTCGCAAAAATTGTCGGCATACCATGGATGATAGCCAAATGACGGGATTATTTTTTTTAGATTACTTTGATATAGGGTAGATATTTTATTAAAGTCCGTATGGTTTGCGGATATTAAAATAAATTTGAATAAAGAATTGTTGTCTAAAAGCTTAAGTGCAAAATCTTGATTAAAGTCTTGCAAATGAATGTGCGTGTCTGTAATATGTGCCAATGTTTTTTGACCTTTTTTGTTTTGGGATTTGAAGATGTCTATATATACCACACCTGTTCTAAATATCAACTTAAAAAAAATAGTAAAAAATTATACCAGCCTTAAAGTTTTAGCTAAAGGCGGAGTGGCGGCCGGAGTTGTTAAAGATGATGCTTACGGTTTAGGGGCAAAAAAGGTTGCAGAAGCTCTTTATGAGGCAGGGTGTCGGGATTTTTTTGTGGCGCATGCTTTTGAAGGAGAAGAAATAAGAAGTGTTGTAAAAGATGCTAATATTTATGTTTTGCAAGGAATTGGCGAAGATAGTTTAAATAGTTTTATCAGGGGAAACTTAATTCCCGTGATTGCTGGTTTTTCTATGTATAAATTTTGGCTTGAAAATAAAATTGCAGGGATAAAACCTGTTATTCAGGTAGAAACCGGGCTTAATCGTTTGGGGTTTGGGATTGAGGAATTAGAAAAATTAAGCCAAGAAGAAAGAGATGAATTTTCATTTGTGTTATCTCATCTTGCTTGTGCAGATGAAAAAGCGCATTTTATGAATATAAGACAATTAGAAAGATTTTTAAGAATTAAAGAAAAGTATTTTAAGAATACCAAAGCTTCTCTTTCAGCATCTGACGGGGTGTTTTTGGGTGATGAGTTTTTGTTTGATATGGTAAGGTTAGGGGCAGGTATGTATGGTATCAATACAACACCTTATCGTGAAAATGAAATGGAAAACGTGTTAGAATTAAAAGCCCCCGTTTTGACTGTAAAAGATCTCTTAAAAGGAGAGTTTGTGGGATATTCGGCTACTTTTAGGGCTCATCAGGATATGAAAATTGCCGTTGTTTCTATCGGATATGCTGATGGGATTTTAAGAAGTTTATCAAATATCGGTAAAGTAGTATTTTACAGAGATGGAAAGCCTGTGTTTTGCTCTATTTTGGGTAGAGTTTCTATGGATAATGTTGTGGTTGATGTTAGTCTTATTGATGATATTAAGGTTGGAGAATTTGCATATTTTATTTCTGATGATTATAGATTAGAGGATATGGCAAGGGATGCAGGAACTATTGCTTATGAGGTTCTATCGTTGATTGGTAATGCTAAAAGAACTATAAAGATTTATAGTTAAGAAGTATTTATGGTTATTTTGTCTTTTGGTGCGTAGTGGCATATTTTCTCTGGTCAGCATGAAGAGCTTTCTTCTTCTTTGTCATCACGAGAAGCTTCCTCCATCGTCATCACGAGGAGCTTTCTTCCCCACTCGTCATCACGAGGAGCGGATGCTCCGTGGTGATCCATAAGTGGCGAGCCACATTGAATAAGCTTGATTGTTTTAGACTGGATTGCCACGCCTTCGGCTCGCAATGACGGGGTCGGGATATACTGGATTGCCACACTACGCTCGCAATGACATCACCCACTCGTCATCACGAGGAGCGAATGCGACGTGGTGATCCATAAGTGGAAAGCCACATTGTATAAGCTGGATTGTTTGAACTGGATTGCCACGCCTATCGGCTCGCAATGACGAAGTCGGGTAGACTGGATTGCCACACTACGCTCGCAATGACGAAGTCGGGTAGACTGGATTGCCACGCTACGCTCGCAATGACGGGCAGGGGTTGGTACGATTAACGGCTTGCAATGTCGGGGGAGGTGCAATGACAGTGTGTGGGTGGGGAGTTTTTATGTCTGCTTTTGTTTTTAGAGTATTGAGTAATTAAGAGGGAATTTATAAAATCATAAAGGAAATTTTAAGCATAAAAGAGTTAATATCTTTTATGGTTTATTATGATTAGGGTTAATGTTATGGTTGTAAAAAAGAAGAAAAAAACTGCTAAAAAGAAAAAAAATACAAGTAGTTTTTGGGACAGTATAAAGAAAATTTTCAATCGCAATTCAAAAAAGGAAAAAAAGACTAAATCCAAGCCCATAAAAAGTTTTTCCGTATTGCTTTTGTTATTGGTTTGGTTTGGTGTGGTTGGTATTGTCGGTATAGGTGGATTTTGGTGGTATTGTAAGGTTAGTCTTCCTGATATTTCTAAGGCTCTGTATGTGGATAGGGCAAGAGGGATTAAGATTTTGGCCTCTAATGGCGAAGAAATTACTTCTTATGGCGGAAATTTTTCTAAACCGGTCAGAGTTGATGAATTGCCGGAGTTTGTGTATAGGGCTATTATAGACACTGAAGATAGAAGATTTTTTAAGCATAAAGGGATTGATTATATCGGTCTTTTTAGGGCTTTGGGGGTTAATATTGTAAAAATGCGTTATGCTCAAGGAGCTTCAACTTTAACGCAACAAGTGGCAAAAAATTTGTTTTTAACTCGTGAAAAAAGTATAAAACGTAAAGTGCAGGAATATATTTTAGCTAAGAAGTTGGAAGATAGTTTTTCTAAAAAACAAATTTTGGAAATTTACTTAAACAGAGTATTTTTCGGGTATGGAACGTATGGATTAAACAGTGCGGCGAAAAGGTATTTTAATAAAGAGGCTAAAGAACTTAATTTAAAAGAGGCAGCTATTTTGGCAGGGTCTTTGAAAGCACCGAGTAAATATAATTATTTTGCAAATAAAGATTTGTCATTAAAACGAGCTGAGGTTGTTTTAAATTTAATGCAGAGAGCCGGAACTCTGAGCCTTGAGGAAGTTAATGAAGCTTTGAATTTGGATGTGTCTGATGCAGAGGCCGGAATGATTTTGGGCGGTAGATATTTTGGTGATTATGTTATGGAAGAAGTTAGTTTTCTTCTTGGTGATGAAACGTATGAAGATGTGTATGTAAAGACTACATTGGATTGGAATTTACAACAACGTGCCGAGTATTTGTTGCGGAAAAATTTAAGAGAAAATAAGAATAAAAATGTAACCGAAGGTGCAGTTGTTATTTTAGATAAAGACGGTGCAGTAAGGGCTTTAAGCGGAGGATTTGATTATAAAAAAAGTCAATTTAACAGGGCTACGCAAGCAAGACGTCAGGCAGGCTCTGCTTTTAAGTTGTTTGTGTATTTGGCGGCTTTTGAAAAAGGGTTTGGTATAGATGAACTTATATCTGATGAGCCTTTGAATATAAACGGTTGGGAGCCGAAAAATTATGATAAAAAACATAGGGGAGCAGTTAGTGTGCGTGAGGCATTTTGGCGTTCTTTGAATGTGGCTACCGTGGATTTGGCTACTTATGTCGGGTTAGATGATATTATTTCTTTAGCTTACAGAATGGGAATTTCTGATAATATTAGCAGAAATCCGTCTATTATTTTGGGGGCAACCGAGGTTAAAGTTATTGATATGGCAAGGGCTTATGGTGTTGTTTTTAATGGAGGTTTTGAGGTTAATCCTTTTGTTATTGATAAAATTTATAATACAGATAATAAGGTTATTTATGAGCATAAGTCTGAAGAAAAGAGAAGAATTTTGGCTGAAGATGTTGTTGATAAGGCAAGAAGTATTTTGCGTGATGTGGTGGTAAACGGAACAGGTAAAGGTGCATCAAAGGTTAAAAATGCAAGAGGTAAAACGGGAACAACACAAAATTATCGTGATGCTTGGTTTGTGGGATTTAATGATAAATATGTTGGAGCTGTTTGGGTTGGTAATGATGATAATAAGCCTATGAAAGAAGTAACAGGAGGGGGAATGGCGGTTAAGGTATGGAGCGATATATTTAGATAAATTGATGTTTATAAACTAAAAAAGGTAGGAATTAACCTACCTTTTTTTATGGATTTTTATAGAGATTTATTTGAATGAGTTAATGATTCTTTGTAACTCGTTATAATCTCTACCGTGTAATTCTTGTCCGTTGATTAACATTAAAGGAACGCCTTGAACACCAATTAGTTGTGATAGGGCATCAATATCTTGTACACCACGACGAATTTCTTTTTCTTCTACCATAGATTTTATTTCATCTAAATTAAGACCTTCATCTACAACAATTTGGTTAATGCTTTCTTCTGTTAATTCAGGTAATGTCATAATACCGTTGTATACCTCTTTGAATTTGCCTTTTTTGAATGCTGCAACGGCAACCTTGGCTGCATAAGGAGAATGTTCGCTTATGAAGAATAGAGGTTGGAATACAAATTTAACATCAGGATTATTGTTAATTAACGCTGTCAACAATGGACCCATTGATTTACAATGAGTGCAAGCGAAATCAAAGAACTCAACAATAGTTACTTTTGCATTTTTGGGGCCAACATAAGGAGAAACAGGGTTTTGGCTTAATTGTTCCCAGTTATCAATATATTTTTGGTTGTCAACAACTTGTTCTTCGGAAGTTGCTTCCCCACTTGGGGCAGAAACTGTTGGAAGCGCATTTTTGAATGCTTCTGAATTGATTATGTTGTTTACAAGAGAATCCGGATTGGAACTGATTGCATCTGAAATCAAGTGTTGATTGTTTTCAAGATATTCTAATACTGAGTTTCTTATTGTTTCTTCATTTGTAACGGTTAGATTTTTGATTGTTAAACCGAATTTTTCTGTTTTAGCTATTTTTTCTAAAATAAGTTCGGGGTTTTGTTCTATATATTTAGAAACTTCAGTTGAGATTTTGTTTTGAAGTTTTGCTTCTTTTTTGGGACAATTTTGACACATTAACATTGCACCGCTTGCACCTATAGCACCTAAGGCTACTATTGAGATTGCTTTTAATACTGTATTCATATTCTTATTCATATTCTTTTCCTAACCAAAAAAATAAATAATTGCAGTTTCAATTTAAGGAATTATTGCTTTTTTGCAAGTATTTTTGAGTGATTTGAACAAAAAAATAAAAAAGATACTTGACAATAAAATATTTAGCTATATACACAGTTCTTCCGGTTTTTGTGTTGTATAAATATTGTGATTTGTCTGACATAATTTACCGGTGTTATTTCAATTATCCCAAATAATTTGTTATGTAATTGGTTTTATCTTTAGATAGGGCTGATTACACGGACTAAAAGCAACCCCTGATGATTTTAAGTGGTTGCTTTTTTTGTATATAAAAACATATTGTTAAAGATATATCGGTAATAATTATTTGATGTAAAAGCTACACATATATATTGTTTTTATTGCTACACATAAAGAGTTCAGATAATTTGTTTTGTATTTTTTTGCGGATGTTTTTATTGGGAATCCACAAGATTAGAATTTTTATTATAGTTTTTATAATATTCATTTTCTTGCTTTTCTGTATAGCGCAACATTTTTGTTATGTTCTTGTAAATTAGTAGCAAAACGATGTCCACCGGTTATACCGTCGGCAACAAAGTATAGGTATTTTGTATCACTTGGATTTGTTGCGGCGTTTATTGCATCTGTTCCGGGGCTACATATTGGAGTGGGGGGAAGTCCGTTATAAACATAAGTGTTGTATGGGGAATCGTATGTTAGGTCTTTTTTTAATAATGCACGTTCTAAATTCATCTTTCCATTGGTAACTGCATAAATTACGGTCGGGTCTGTTTGTAGGCGCATACCGATTTTTAGGCGATTTATGAATACGGAGGCAACGAGGCTTCTTTCGTTTTTAAGTCCGGTTTCTTTTTCTATAATACTGGCTAGGATTAAGAGTTCTTGTTTGGTTTTTATCGGGCTGTCAGATGATAGGTTCTTATATGCATTATTTAGCGTTTTTTCCATTGCAAGAGTGGCTTGTTTTATTATTTCGTTACGGGTAGTTCCTGATGCAAAAACATAAGTTTCAGGTAAAATATCGCCTTCTTTTATGGAAACGGTAATCTCACCTTTCAGATGAGGGTGTTTGTTGATGATTTCTAATATTTCAACCAGAGCTTTTCCTTCCGGAATTGTGATTGACCTTTTTATAACTTTGCCTTCTTTTAGTATATATGCAATTTCAGGTATGGATTTGGGAGAATCAAATAAGTATTCACCGGCTTTAAGGTCTGATGATATTTTGGAAATCCTTGCATATATGATGAATAAATAAGTGTTTTTTATAAGAGAATTTTGCTTTAAGGTGTGGGCAATTTGATTAAGGGTTGCACCTTTTGAAATAGTTATTTCTTTGGGAGAATTGATGGGGTAGGGAGTATTTATTTGGTTGTATATGTGGTATAAAAAAACGCCTCCTAATATTATGCCTGTGAAGGTTAAAAGTAGGAGGCGCTTTAGTATTTTCATCGGTAAAACCTTATAAGATATTAGCCGTTATACTTCTTAAATATTACAGAAGAGTTTGTGCCACCAAAACCGAATGAATTTGACATTGCAGCTTTGATTTCTCTTTGTTTAGGTTTTAACGGAACCAAATCAAAATCCTCTAACTCATCAGCTGGATTCTCTAAGTTAAGAGTTGGAGGGCAGGTTTGAGTTTGAAGTGCCATAACGGTATATACAGCTTCAACTGCGCCGGCAGCACCGAGCAAGTGTCCGATTGCGGATTTTGTTGATGACATTGAAACATTTTTAATGCCCTCATCACCGAATAGACGCTTAACAGCTAATGCTTCGCCAACGTCACCTGCAGGTGTAGATGTTCCGTGTGCGTTAATGTAGCCAATGTCTTCTAAAGCAACACCGTTTTCTTTTGCGTGATCTGTTGCCATTTTCATTGCACGGTATGCGCCGTCGCCTGAAGGTGCTGTTATGTGATAAGCATCACCTGACATTCCGTAGCCGACAACTTCAGCATAAATTTTGGCACCACGTTTTAGAGCGTGTTCTAATTCTTCCAATACAACAGCGCCTGCGCCTTCACCCATTACGAATCCGCTACGACCTTTGTCCCAAGGACGAGATGCTTTTTCCGGTGTGTCGTTAAAGTCTGATGTGATGGCTTTCATACGAGCAAAACCAGAAATACCCAAAACATTTACGGCAGACTCCGCACCGCCTGCTACCATAATGTCTGCATCGCCACGAGCAATCATTGCGGTTGCATCGCCAATTGCGTGAGTTCCGGTTGAGCAAGCTGTTACACAAGCGTGATTTGGACCTTTAAGGCCGTGTTTGATTGAAACATTGCCTGATATAAGGTTTATCAATACTGATGGTATGAAGAAAGGTGAAATCTTTTTCATTCCGAATTCATTGAATGAAATAGCATTTTCGTATATGCCTTGTAAACCACCTATACCGGCACCCATCATAATTCCGGCACGTTCTTTATCTTCTTCTGATGCGGTTTCTTTATCCCAACCGGCATCTTTTAGTGCATCATCAGCAGCTGCCATTCCGAACAAAATAAATTTGTCGTTCTTCTTTTGATCTTTCGGAGCAATTACTGTGTCAGGATTAAAGTCCGGTTCGTTTTCCCCAAACGGAACTTGGCCGGATATGGTTACCGGTATGTCTTTTAAGTCCATTCCTTGTGTAGGACGTATACCGGATTTTCCGGCAAGCAAAGCTTCCCAGTTATGTTTTACACCTCTTCCAAGTGGCGAAACAACGCCCATTCCTGTTATGACTACTCTTCTCATTGAATATCCTCTATTCATTCTATTATCCGTTTTTTGGTAAAGACGGATAAATTTATATTAAAAAACTCGCTTAAAACTGTTCAGCGAGTTCTAATTTAGATAATTACAAAGACTTACGCAGCTTTTGAAAGATAGTCAATAGCATCTTTAACTGTAAGAATTTTTTCTGCTGCTTCATCAGGAATTTCGCAACCGAATTCTTCTTCAAATGCCATAACCAACTCTACAGTATCCAAGCTGTCAGCACCTAAATCATCAATAAAGTTTGCATTATCTGTTACTTTTGTTTCTTCAACACCTAAATGTTCAGCAACAATTTTCTTAACACGATCAGCGGTATCAGTCATTTAAATTCAA
>JAFYWO010000124.1 GCA_017557925.1 Alphaproteobacteria bacterium
CTTAGGAGTGAATTTGTTAGCCTTGGGAGTAATACCGAAATGCTCAACGAAAGCCTTTCTTGCACCACTCAGGTCAAAGGTTTCATAGGTTTCACCGGTAACGCTATCAACTCTGACGGTCTTAGCAATAGCCTTGCCGTCCTTGTTCAGCTTATGGATAGGAACACCGTTAGCACCCATGCAAACGGTAGTAACCTTCTTGGTAGCGGTCTTGGTGGAAGCCTTCTTAAACTCTTCCTTTACCCACTTCTTATCTTCGGCAGAGGTAGCAAACTTCTTGATGTATGCTGCCATGAAGCCCTTAGTAATCTGAGTAATCATAAGATTTTCGGAAATGTAAGCATTAGCTTCATCCTGCTTCATGTCTTTAAGCAGCTCAGCGGCTTCGGCTAACGCAGCCTTTCTCTTATCTTCAAGTTTGCTCATGGTTATGCCCTTCTTTCTTTTAATTTTAGTGTTTTAATTATAATGTCTAAAATTTGGTTTGTCTATTGTAATTTTACCACGGCTCTACTTGTGCGTGTATAGAGCTGGGTAAAGACACCAAATTAACATCAAATTTAAGTGACGGCTCAATCTTAGAGCTTGCATTATGTATTCTCATGGATATAGTCCATCCTTCGTCACATACAACCTCTATTGTATTATCTGAGCCTTGCTTAAAGCCAATATGATAAAACCTTGTAGGAAGCTTTAACTTTGCAATCTCCACTATTGATTTATGTTTTTCTGAGGGTCTATTAAGCGTTCCGGCAATGTTTATAGCTTCTACTCTTGTGGTTTTCTTGCTATCGTTCGTTATTACTTTGTAGAAATCATTTCTTCCAATAAGATAATTAACTAATGCAGCAGGAATAACGCCATTATTTTCATTATCTAACCTTCGCAGCTCATCCATGAAAGCATTGAGAATAGGAATATAATATCTTTCTGCTTTGTCCGGAACATCTGACCATAATGCAGGACTTCCCTCTTCCTTGCTATCATCCCTTATCTTTCGTAGTTTTGAGAATAAAGGAACTACCTCAGAAAAATATTTCTTAGAGCAAGGAATACCGAACCAATCAGCACCAAAGTCAATAGTATCAGATAGACGGCTATGCTTTACTGCATGATGATTATGCTTACAAGAAAGTCCAACTTGCCAAGCATTTTGCTTCCTGATACAAATAACATCTCTTACATCACCCTTCATTCCTTGTGCATCTGTCTGTAACGATAAATACAACGGAATATTTTTACTTGGGTATTGTAACTGAGGTTCAAGTCTTATAATAACTCTTGCTGCTGCATTGGCTGCTGCATCTAAGTTATTTTTAATCTTATCCTGCTTCTGCTCATAGAAGTTCTTTGCCGTCCGGAGCTGCGGAGTATCTTCTATCACTATTTCTTGTTCTGCATTCAGATAATGATATAAAGACATTAAGCAAGCGTATTCAAACGCTTTACCATTGTTTGTTTGTTCGCCTGCTGCCATAATTTATCCCTCAAATTCTTTCTTCAAGTATTGGTCTAATACTATTTGCCACAAACTCTGCAAGTCTGACCGGAACGGCGTTACCTATCTGCTTATAGATACTTGTTAAGTCACCAAAGAACTCCATATCTTTTGGGAAGGTCTGTATTACCGCAGCTTCTCTCCAACTTAATCTCCGTGTAATACCATCATCACCAAAACGCCATAAGTCCTTATCAACCTTAACCATATCCGGAGAACCAGGATGCAGCGTAACTTGTTTTGCCATGGCCGGTATAGTGTAAGATACATCATCCCAGCCCCTTTTTCTATTTCGTGACATATAGCGAGAAGAAAAAGGTGCTTCACATACTTCTTCCGGTTTAGGTTCGGGCAAATCCTTTAATACATCACTCAGCTTATAGAGTTTGCCATTGTATTCCGGCAGCTGGAAAGCATCAACATTGAGGTCTTTTCTAAATCCAACAATGATAACTCTTTCTCTATCCTGCGGAACACCATAGTTCTTTGCATTGACCAGCTGATAATACATATCATAGCCACACGCTGCAAAGTCAGAAATAATAGCTTCAACGATTTCACCGTTGCCCATTGTAAGTAAGCCTTTTACATTCTCACCAATAAAGGCAGCAGGCTTGTTTTGCTTTACCAGCTTCACATAATGCTTATAAAGCACATTTCTGCTATCATCAATCTTTCTCGGGCCACTCAAACTAAAACCTTGGCAAGGGAAGCCGCCTAAAATCACATCAGAAACGGGAATAGATGACATATCAATCTTAGATATATCACCGCAAACGACTTCACATTTGCTCCAATTCTGATGAGTTTTACAAGCATCCTTGTCAAAATCGTTTGCCCAAATAGTGCGAAAGCCGGCTCTTTCAAAGCCCATATCAAGGCCACCTGCACCACAGAACAAACTTACTGCTGTAAATTCTCTCATCGTGTATGCTCCTTTTTAATTTTTTATATAATATCTTACGAATAAGATACTACCTGAATTATTGAGCCTATAACAAATTATATCATACGCCCTTATTCTTGTATAGCAAGCTGCTCTAACTCTAAATCAATTTCAGTTATTTGCCGCTGCATCCGCTCTATGGCTTTCTGTAATCCTTTCTTTTTAATCCTTAGTTCATCCTCTCTTGAAAGATAGAACCGCTCTAAGGCATAATCGCAGCTGCCACAATCTAAACAAAAGTCCTCTTCTGTTTCCATTCTAAGCTTCTCTGCATCATCCGCAGCATAATAACGCTCAGCTTGCTCTTCGCATTTAATGCAACGCTCTGGCAGCGGATTAGCTTCTTTCCACTCCAACATAATTAGTCCTTTCCAAAAAGCTTTTTCCAAAAGCTCTTCTTAGCCGGTGCCGTTGGTTCTTCATCACCGGCGGCCGCAGTAATAATAACCTCTTCCTCTTGGCCGCCAGCAGCTTCTAATAGCTCAGCTGCCTTATCGGCGGCGGCTATGTATTGCTGCCCCTTCGTCAGCTCCATTGCTTCTCTTAAACGCTCAGAATAATCTTTTATCTGTTCGTTCTGCATGGCAATCTGAGCTTCATAAGCTGCAATCTGCTTATCTTTGGCAGCTAATTGCTCTTGGATAGTGGTCAGCATAGAACGCATAAGCTCCATGCTCTCGTTCTGTGTCGGTGTTTCGGTCTGTGTCGCATCTGTTGCGGTCTGTTCCGCTTCAAAGCTCGGCTTGTGGCGGATTTCGTCGGCGTTGTTTCGGCTCAAATCGGGGCTTTGTGTCGGTGTTTCGGTCTGTGTCGCATCACCGACACACGCCAAAAAGTCAAAATCGGGCTTCACTTTCGCACTAATGGCCGCCGCGGCATCTAAGTTATAATAGCGTGTCTGCTTATCTTCTCTATTGGCTTCAATGGCAGCAGCATTGATAGCTCTCTGAATAGTGGGCTTTGATACCCCCAATATTTCAGCTAAATCCTTTACGGTAAATTCTCTCATTGCTCTGCCTCTCCCATCTTCCAATATCTATAAACGGTTGCACTACTAATGCCGGTTGCAGCTATGCACTCTTTGGCACTCTTGTGCGGATTATCCTGCTTCCATTGCCGAACAACATCCTTGTTCTTTTGGTTCTTATTTTTGCTGCCCTTAGGTCTGCCATCAGATTTTAGCTCACCAGCTTCTTTCAAAATAGCCTTTGTGTTTCTTGCTATCTTCAAATGCAGCGGCTGCTTACGATGGTTTCTCTTATTCTTCTCAATGTGAATAGCGGTTAATGCACTAATGCTATCAATAGGGAAGGTAATGTAATTATCATTGAACATTTCAAGAGCTGCCAATACATCTTCTCTTGTAAATCTGTTCTGAGCTTCAATGGTTAAATCATCCAGCATATCTACTAAGCCAAAAGCATCATCTGATAGCTCATCGTAATCAATGCCGCACTTCTTGGCATAGATAGCCAATACCATAACGCCATAATAGCGGTGACCCACAACAATCTTTGCTTTCAGCTCATTAAGCCACCAATCATAAACGGCTCTATTGGCTTGCCATGTTCCTCTTGGCTGCTTATTTACTATACGCTTATCATACCATTCAGGATATTTCTTTGCAGCTTCCTGCAAGGTAAGATTTGATTTATACGCATATTCTTTTACTCTATGTTTCTCCGGAACAAACTCATTAAGATATTCAACCTCTATCAGGCTGCCTATTTCATAAGCCTTTGTCCGGTTGCCGCCTTTGGTAACGCCGCCGACCAACCGGAAGCCCTGAAATAAAGACTCAATCTGCGGTTTCTCTGCAAGGTCTGATACCAAACCATTCCATATTTTCTTTGTTAGTTCCGTTTTAAGGTCTGCAAGCTGAGCTACAATATTCTTGTAGCAGGGAAGCGGCTGCGTAAATTGATAATACAAATGCACTCCGGTGCCGCTCCAAACAATATAAGTCGGCTTAGGCAAATATCCTATCTCAATCTGATGGAACAGATTTTGCAGCTTCCCTATATCTGTTATACCATCAAGGTCAATAGCCATAGCATAAATATATCTTGCGTTCTGACTTGAACGGCTCTTACCGGCATAGCTGATAGGACTAAGAATTATAAAATTATCACTATCCAATAGCTCATCCAAACTCTCTAAGCCGTCATGCAGGAAACAACGCCGTGCCGGAGCTTTATATCTATCAGGGCTGGCCGGTAGCAGCTCCACGGCAATAGCATTATATTTGCCCTGAACTTGCAGCCCTTTTTCTTCCAGCTCACCCTCAGGGAATATAGCTCTATAAAATTCTCTCGGTTCTATTTCGTCAAAGTAAGTATCAAGATACTCACGAATGAAAACCCTATCTTGCAAGAGCATTTACCCCCTTTACTCAGACTTAGACTGCTCCATGCTCAGTATAGCAAAGGGGGCACTATATTATCAATAGATAAAATGAGAAAAATTTCTCAAAAAACCTATTGATAAAAAAAGCCGTATAAGAGGAACTTGCTCAGAGAACCACCAAAAGGGAAGAAGTCCTCAGAACGCTCAGAAATCGTTTTTAAGCCCTATTCAGTTCTTGGCAAGGATTTATACCCCTGAACGGCTTACAACGGCTCTGACGGGCTTCTACGGCTTTGATTGCCCCTTGTTTCGGTCCGGTGACGGCTGCATTACCTTTTTCTTCGTTCCTCATCGTCTTTGAAAATCTCTTCCAGCAGCTTAAAGGGTGCTTGACCCAATGCACGGCCTAACATAGCTCCCAGCTCTACGCTGAAAGATTTCTTGCTTGCCGGAGCCGGTGTGCCGTTCAGAGCGGCGTTAATACTTGCCACAATATCATCGGCTGCTGCATCAGCTACCATCTCTGAGCCTTGCTCCATCGTTGAAACAATAGCTTCCAATAGCTGCCGCTCAATTTCTTTTTTCGCTTCTTCTCTTCTCTTGGCAGCTTCACGCTCTTCAAGTTCCCTATATATCTTGGCTTTTTGATACTCATAGTTCCATTGTGGGCTTCTTCCGTTCTGCTGCACCCATGCCCAATCAGGCATCATACCTCTATCGTGGTAATAATCTGCTTGTTCCGGTGTAAATGCCATTCTATAAACCTCCGTATTCTATCTAAGAAAAATAAAATAGTGGAGCTGCGGTAGCAGCGGAGCTATTTTATTTTTCCCTCTGTAATATTCCTATGTATTATCTGTAATATTTCTTCATTTGCCGTATCAAAACGGAGTTATATCACCGTAAAATAACGCCGTTCTAATGCTATAAATGAACCGGCTTTCTTCGTTCTAATACTGTAATAGAACGCCGTTATTTGATAATCAAATAACACGCTGCCGCAAATTAAAAATGGAAGCTCGTTTCCTTTACTTCCGTAATCTCTGCCACTTTCTCTTTTGGCACTTCAATAGTAATTTCTTTTTCTTGCTTCGGTAGTTGCGACTTATCAAAGAAAGTATATATTGTTTCTGTTCCATCTTTCAGAATTAAATACCCTTCCTCTTCCAGTTCCGCAAATGCCGTGGTGTATGCGGTATATCCTAATCCGCTCCATAGCATAAAATCATTGCTTGATAGATTGAAATTATATTTATCCTGATTTTTGGCTAAATACATATATAGCTTAAAGCCGCCCTTGCTCTGCAAACGCCTTGCAGCTTCATCCAATGCAGCCAAATTATTGGCCGTGTATAGATGTGCTTTGTCCGTTGGTGCTTTGGCAACCGTTACTTCTCTTTGGTTCGGCACTCTATTGTTTCTTGGCATCTTCCTGCTTATTCCTTTCTGAGTGTTTCTTTGCGTGTGCTGCTGCCGATAAATACTCTAAATTAGCAGCAGCATTATTCTTTTTATTAAAATCCTTATGGTGCAGCTGATAGTCTATCTGTGCTGGTAGCGGAAGCCATGCCGCAGCGGTTAGCTTATGCACCAATTTGCTAACCCTTCTTCCATCCTCTATAATATCCACTCTTTGATAGCCATGCTGATTGCTATACGGTTTTAAGATAATTGCATCATAGCTCTGCAAGCTCTTAATTCTTCCCATATTGGAAATTAGATAATAGCCATCCGTGCCGGTTATCTCTTTCCATTGCTCATTCTCTAAGTCCTCTATGCAATCATGGCAGAACGGCTTATTATATAAAGCCTTGTATAGCGTTCTGACCGATACTTTTTTATAACTATTATCTTTGCATTTAAGCTTATATAACCGCTTGCTATCATGCTTTAATAGCTTATCGGTAGCGGCGTTATAGATAGTTCCATCTTCTCTAAGATAGTAATAATCTGCATAGCCGTTATTTATCTGTATCAATTCTTATAACTCCTATATTCAGTAGTAAGAGCTTTCCAGCCCTTCCACGAATATTTGAAAGTTATAAGTTATTGATTATCCCCCATTGTCCAATTTTTTCAGCTCTTTGGTATTACATCATCAAGTCTGATAGCAGCTCTCTGAGCCGTCTTTCTTTGCGTTGCGATAGCTCATAATAGCCATTCAGCCAGTTATAAAATGCGTGTGGTGTTATCTCTATTACCTCTGCTATCTGCTTATAGCTCCAATCAGAGTTATAGACCTTGCATAATTTTACTTGCTCTCTCAATTTATCTCCGTGTTTTTGCATCTTTCTCACTCCCATTGACTTCTTAATGCTTGACGGGATATAAAAAGCCCCCTTGTATAGCCTTTCAAATAAGCTGACTATACAAGAGGGCATTATATCTATCTAAACTTCCCAATAATAACCGGCAACCATGAGCAGCTACACCCCCCGGTCTATTTCGGGAAAAAAATATTTTTTAAGGCTCTTCCTGCTTTTGCGTGGCCATCTCTCCCAGCAAGAGCGTTTTTAATTCAACATTAACTTCTTCACGCTGCTGCTTTTCTTGTTCTTCCATAAAGAGAAAATAGCCTATCTCCTGCATATTCATAGCGTTTATTCCTTTCCAATAGCATTAACTATTTAATGCTTACACTAATATTTTATCAAAATTTTTTTGGAATATCAAACTATGGCAGCGTGTGTGTCCGGTGTTCCGGACGGTGGAGCGGGACATGATGCAGCCAATAGGCAGCACCGGTGCAATTACTGCAAGCCTTTATCTTTCAGCAGCTTATCAAGGGTAGGTCTGCTGACTTTCAGAGCGGCCGCAAACTGTGTCTTGTTAATCTCACGGTTCTTATACTTCTCATAGGCTGCATTAAAGGCTGCATCATCAATCTGCTTAACCTGACCACCCTTGAACTTGCCTTCTTTCTTTGCAATCTCAATACCTTCCTTTTGGCGTTCCAGCAAATTCTGACGCTCAAACTCGTTAATGGCTGCAATGACCGTCACCATGAGCTTACCGGTAGCCGAGCTGGTATCAAGGTTCTCTTTGTTGCTAATCAGATTTACGCCCTTTGCAGCCAGCAGCTCAATGATTTCCAGCAAATCCTTTGTGCTGCGTGCTAACCGGCTAAAATCATGGATATAAACCGTATCACCTTCACGCACATAATCAAGCATCTCTTGCAGCTTCGGTCTATTGGTATCTTTGCCGCTGACCTTCTCAATATACCATTTCTCAATATCGTGCTTCTTCAAAGCTTCCAGCTGCCGTGCTTCGTTCTGTTCCACGGTGCTAACTCTTACATAAGCTACTCTCATTTTACTTTCTCCTATCTCTGAGGGGAGCTTTGCAGCTCCCCTTATTTTATTGTTTAGGCGATGCTGAAACGCTTGGAAGCAACCTGCTTCAAGTATGCGTTATAAACGGCTTCTCCCATATCTTCCTTGAACTTCTTAGTATTGAAGCGGCTTGTCAAGGTGGAAGTCCATCTGATGATATAATCACCGGCTTCCAAGGTTTCAACCGCTTCACTATTCATAACGGCTTTGATTTCGTCCTTGTAGCTTTCGGCTTCTGCTTCCAGCTCCTTAATGAAGCTCTCAATAGCCTTAATCTGTTCTACTCTCTTAATAATCATTTCGCTGCTCATGGTTCATATCTCCTTTATAATATCTTTGGTGTAATGTGTAGCTCTTCCTTACACCCTTATAATACCATAATGTAAAAACAATGTCAAGCACTTTCTTTACATTTTGTAAAATAAATCTTTTTACAAGTCTGTTTTTACACTTTTGGAGCTGTTTCCCATGTAAGCTGCAAGTATAGTCTGTTTTTACAAATAGCAAAAGCCGCTGCATAATGGCAGCGGCCTTTGTAGTGCTTAGAACAAATCTGCAAATTCATCAAAGATAGGCTCAGTTCTCTTTGCCTTAGGAGTGAATTTGTTAGCCTTGGGAGTAATACCGAAATGCTCAACGAAAGCCTTTCTTGCACCACTCAGGTCAAAGGTTTCATAGGTTTCACCGGTAACGCTATCAACTCTGACGGTCTTAGCAATAGCCTTGCCGTC
>JAFYWO010000125.1 GCA_017557925.1 Alphaproteobacteria bacterium
CAGTCGTTTCTCTGTATAAACTATCATTTACTTCTTGTTCATAGATAATAATTCCATATTTACATCTAAAAACATATATTTTATACTAACCAAAATTAATCTGAAACAATTTTAATCAAGGGTAAACTCAATGAAAAAATTTTTAAGCTTAATGTTTAGTGCTTTGTTTATTTTCACTGCTTCAGCCAAAGCCCAACTCAGTATCAATATTTCCGGTGCAACACAAGCCCCTATTCCAGTAGCTTTCCCTCAAATCATTTCTGATAACACGGGTGTTGGCAAGTTTTTCGGACTATCCTATGGCAAAAAAATAAGAGATGTAGTCCTTGCTGATTTAGAAAATTCCGGTTTATTCCGCATTATACCTGAAAGAAGCTACATCCAAAAGTTTACCTCATATTATGATGCCCCTATATACGGCGACTGGAGCATCTTAAACGCACACGTTGTAGTTTTAGCTGACATAATAGAGCAAGAGGGTTCTGTTCTCAGACTACAATTTAAAATATGGGATATTGTAACTCAAAGAGAAATTTTATCACTTGATACCCCATACACTTCAGATAAAGAAAACTGGAGAAGAATGGCTCACACAATGGCTGACACCATTTATGAACGTTTAACCGGTGACAAAGGATATTTTAATACCATAATATCCTATATTTCAGAATCAGGCCCTTCAGACAAAAGAGTTAAACGTTTAGCTCTTATGGATCAAGATGGAGATGGTCATCACTTCTTAACCAGTGGCAACAATTTGGTTCTAACCCCTCGTTTTTCTCCGGATATGAGATACATTGCATATCTTTCCTACATCAACAACAAACCAAGAGTATATATGTATGATTTAGAAACCAAAAGAACGGAACTGCTCGGTAATTTCCCTGGTATGACTTTTGCTCCACGTTTTTCTCCGGACAGTAAACATATCTTGTTAAGTTATGCCAAAAACGGTATCACAGACATATATGAGATGAACTTAATTACTCGTCAATCAAAGAGATTAACATCAGGACCACATATAGATACATCACCTTGTTACTCTCCTGATGGTTCAAAAATTGTCTTCAATTCAGACCGTGGCGGCAATCAACAAATCTATATTATGAACAGAGACGGCTCAAACGTAGAGCGTATCAGCTTTCGCCAAGGCTCTCGTTATGCAACACCTGTTTGGTCCCCAAGAGGAGATTACATCGCCTTTACCAGAATGGAAGGCAACAGCTTTTATATAGGTGTTATGTATCCTGACGGATCAGGTGAAAGAACTCTTGCTTCTGGCTATATAGTAGAAGGCCCTACTTGGTCACCAAACGGTCGTGTGATAATGTTCCAACGCCAAAATAAAGGAACAGCCACAACCAATGCACCAATTCAGCTCTTCTCAGTTGATGTTACAGGTCAAAACGAACGCCTGATACTTACCCCTGGAGATGGTTCTGATCCGGCTTGGTCTCCACTATTACAATAACTTAAAATTAACTGGAAAAAAAAATGAAAAAAACTTGGAATCCGGGAACAATGTTATCTCCTTTGCCTCCCGCACTTATAACATCAGGAGATATGAATACACCAAACGTAATGACTGCAGCTTGGACTGGTATAATATGTTCTGACCCTGTAATAACTTATGTTTCAATCCGTCCATCTCGTTATACACACGAGTTAATATCTAAAACAAAGGAATTTGTAATAAATGTTCCCACTTGGAAGATAGCCTCTGCTGTAGACACTGTCGGAGTAAAAACAGGCCGTAACTTCAACAAATTTACCTCTACCGGCTTGACTGTGGAACCATCATCAAAAATTTCTACGCCCCAAATAAAAGAATGCCCTATTTCTATGGAGTGTAAAGTATTGGAAATAAGAAATTTCGGCACACACGACATGTTCTTAGCCGAAGTAATAAGTGTAAATGTTGATGAAGAATTTATAGATGCAAATGGCGCTTTGGATTTAGAAAAAGCAGGATTGCTAGCCTATGCACACGGCTTTTACTATACACTTGGCAGAAAAATCGGTAAATTTGGTTTTTCCGTAGAAAAGAAAAACAAAATACTAGAAATATCTTCTCAAAAATTTTCCAAAGAAAATTCCATAAAAAAATTCCAAAAAAACAATAAGGAAGAAACATTTGTAGAAAACGGGGTTGAAGTAATAGTCAAAAAAAACAAATTTACCCAAAAAAAATCATCGGAAAAACCAACATTTTTTCCTAAAAAAGAGCACAAAAAATTTGCCTCTAAAGAAAATAAAAAAACAAGCTATTCCGAAACTTCTTATAAGAAAAAATCAGATGGCTCTTTTAAGAAAAAGCCCTACCTAAAAAAAGAGAAATAAAATGGAAAACAATGAGCTAAAAATTATATCAGAATTAAAGCGTTGCATAGGGTGTAAAGTTTCACCTTGTGCAACTAATTGTCCGGTAGGCGTTTCACCGACAAATTTTATAGCTCTTGCACTAAAAGGCGATTATGAAGAAGCTGCTTCACTAATCCGCTCAAAAAACCCTTTAGCAGAAACTTGCGGTCATATCTGCCCGGATACTTTCTGCCAAAAAAAATGTATACGTCAAAAAATAGATTTTCCTATACATATACCTTACCTTCAGGCAAGCATAACCCAAAAAATACCCCAAAAACAGCTTGAACTTCCAAAATACAATGGTAAACATATTGCCATTGTAGGAGGCGGACCATCAGCTCTCGGTGCTTGTTGGCAACTTATTCAATACGGCTATAAAGTAAGCATTTTTGAAAAAGAAAACCAATTAGGGGGAGCGTTACGTTTAATTCCCGATTACCGTTTGCCAAAATCAATTTTGGATAAAGAAATATCATATATTACCGACAATGATCGAACAACAGTTCATTTAAATCACGAAATAAAAGATTTTTCTGCGCTGAAAAACAATTATGAAGACGTAATTTTGGCATTAGGCGAACAAACTCCACACAAACTGGGCGCACAAGGAGAAGAATTAGCCGTTCCATACAAAACCATACTAAGTTCTCCAAGTACTTACAAAACCAAAAAAGTTTGCATTGTCGGCGGAGGAGAAGTTGCTCTTGACTGTGCTCTCACACTCAAAAAACACGGCTCCCAAATTGTAGAAATGTTTGTTCGTCGTCGCCAAACAGATATGCGCATAATGCAACGAGACTTCAAAGAATTAGAAGATAGAGGTATTGTAATTCGTGAATTAACTTCTGTTACCTCAATAAAAAAAGCTGAAAATAACACTCTTTGTTTAGAAACAATTCATAACACTATAACAGAAAACAATAAAGCAAGCCCAATACCAAACACCAATCAAACCCTTAAAGATTATGATTTGGTAGTAACGGCATTGGGTTCAACTTGTAAACAAGATAACATAACCTCATTCCACCAAATAGGTGATATGACAGGTCTTTGCGGAACAGCAGTAGAAGCACTTGCTTCGGGTATAAAATTAGCCAAGAGTATACATAAGACACAAGGATAATTTAAGATGAAAATAACATTAGGTGTAATCGGCAAATGTAAACCCAAATCACCGGAAGCTGAAATAATATCTCGTTATCAAGAACGCCTGAAATGGGAATTAAAAATAAAAGAAAAAGATAATTCCACTCAACAAACTGAAGCCAAATTTTTATCTTCTTGTATATCCCCAAACTCAAAAGTTGTTGTTATGGACGAGAGAGGTAAAAATATGACAAGTCCGGAACTTGCTAAACTTGTAGAAAACTGGATGCAACAAGGTTGCTCGGAGATATGTTTTCTTATAGGCGGAGCTGAAGGACACCTTGAAGAAACACGCCAACAAGCAGATTTAATCCTCTCATTTGGCAAGCTTACACTTCCTCATATTTTAATGCGAGCAGTTCTTGTAGAACAAATATACCGTATAGAAACAATCATAAACAACCACCCTTACCACAAATACTAAAAAAGAAAGGATTTTTTTATGAAAGAAAAAGTATGCTTAATTGATGGCTCGGGTTATATTTTCAGAGCATTTTTTGCCACTCCTAAAATGACCAACCCAGAAGGTTTGCCCGTAAATGCAGTATACGGTTTTCTAAATATGTTCCTAAACTTAACCACAAACATAGATTGTGATTATTGCCTTGTATTATTTGATGCCAAAAGACAAAATTTCAGAAATGAAATATTTAAAGACTACAAAGCAACACGCCCTGAACTTCCGGAAGACTTGCGTCCGCAATTTGACCTTATACATCAAGCCGTAGAAGCCTTAAACCTTAATTGGTTGCAGCTTGAAGGCTTTGAGGCTGATGATTTGATTGCAACATATACCGAACTTGCACTTCAAGAAAATAAAGAAGTAACAATCGTTTCTGCTGATAAAGATTTGATGCAACTTATCCGCCCTAATGTAGAATTTTATGATAGTATGAAAAATAAATTTTTCACCAAAGAAGACGTAAAAGAAAAATTTGGCGTATATCCGGAATTAGTAACTTCTGTTCAAGCTTTAGCTGGCGACTCAACAGACAATATCCCGGGAGTTCCTGGAATTGGAATCAAAACGGCCGCAGAACTTATCAATCAATTCGGCTCACTTCAATCTGTATTAGACAATGCACATACCATAAAACAAAACAAAAGAAGGGAATTACTTCTATCTCATAGAGAAGATGCCCTGATTTCAGAAAAACTTGTAACCTTAAAAAAAGATGTTCCGACAACACTTACCATAAATGATTTCAAATGTCTTTGTCCAAACCCGCAAACATTATTGGATTTATTAGAGCGCCACAATTTTAAGAGCTTAAAAAATAAAGCTAATAATTGGCTAAACAAACGTTGTTCAACATTAAAAGAAAAAAATCCCAACATCACCCCAACCTATAATTTAATAGAAACACCAAAAGATTTAGAGAACTTAACTCAAAAAATTCAACAAGAAAACAAGTTCTCATTTCTTCCCATAATAGAAGATAACACAATTCTCGGCTTATCAATAGGTTTAACAAACGGATATTCATACTACATTCCGATACAAGAAGAAAATATCTCTTTTGACCTTTTTTCATCCTCACTTAACACACAAGGATTGCCCCCAAAAACTGTCAGCAAATTTCTAAGCACTCTTTTTTCATCTCCCAATATTGTAAGCATATCCCCAAATCTAAAAGAGAATATGCACGCTTTACGCACACATCTTAATATAACAACTTTCCCTGTTTTGTATGATGACATACTTGTAATTTCTTACGATTTATACAGTTCGGAACTCAATCACGACCTGAAAACCCTATCCCAAAAACACTTAAACCTAACCCCGAAACTATACTCGGAAGAAAATAAAAAATTAAAACTAAAAGATTTGCCCGATAACACAAAATTAGAATATACCGCAGAAATAGCTGATTACACCATAAGATTACATACTCTATTAAAAGAAATTCTTAAACAAGATAAAAAACTCTTTATATACGAAACAATAGACCGCCCTTTAATAGAAGTCCTCTACTATATGGAAAAAGAAGGTATAAAACTAAATGCTCAAAAACTTGCAGAACTGGATACATTATTTGATACAGAACTGAAAACACTTTCAGAAGAAATTTATACATTGTCAGGAGAAACATTTAATTTAAGTTCCCCCAAACAAGTAGGAGAAATTTTATATAAAAAACTCGGCCTAAAAGGTAAAAAACATACATCTGGCTCTCTTAACACAAGCGCCGAAGTATTAGAAAAAATGGCTCAAACCCACATTCTTCCCCAAAAGATTCTTGCTTGGCGTCAATACCAAAAGCTAAAATCTACCTATACAACAGCATTGTTATCATTAATGGACAAAGACAACCGCATACATACAACCTACTCGGAAATATCCGTTAATACCGGTCGCCTTTCATCACTAAACCCTAACTTACAAAATATCCCCATCCGAACAGACATCGGACGAGAAATAAGAAAAACATTCATAGCAAAAGAAAACCATAAACTTATTGCTGCCGACTACTCACAAGTAGAACTTCGCCTGTTAGCCACAATAGCCGATGTAAAATTTCTGCAACAGGCATTTAACCAAAATGTAGACATACACCGCCAAACGGCATCAGAGGTATTTAATGTTCCATACGAAGATGTAACCTCAACAGAAAGAAGAAATGCCAAAGCCATAAATTTCGGTATAGTATACGGAATGTCGGCTTATGGTCTAGCTAAAGAAATAGATACCACACCCGAAATTGCAAACAGCTATATTAGCTCATACTTTTCCAAGATGCCCGAGATAAAAAAATATATGGAAGAAACAATAAACAATGCTCGCCTTAACGGATATGCTGAAACATTATTCGGCCGTAAAATGAATATTTTCGGAATACAAGATGAAAATGCACGCCTAGCTTCTTTTGGCGAACGAGCAGCCATAAATGCCCCAATACAAGGTACTGCGGCAGACATCATAAAATTGGCTATGATAAAAACTTTCTCTGCCTTGAAAGAAGGTAACTTCAAAACCAAAATGCTCCTTCAGGTCCATGACGAATTGGTATTTGAAGCACCGCTTGAAGAAGTAGAAAAAGTATCCGAACTGATAAAACAAAAAATGGAAGAAATAAACCTAATCGCACTAAAAACCCCTCTTATAGTCGAATTAGGATTAGGCTCAAATTGGGAAGAAGCACACTAAGAAAGGAAAAAAATGATAATATTTGATTTAGATGGCACATTACTGGATACATCAATAGACTTGCATAATGCACTAAACTATGCATTAAAAGCCCATAATCTTTCGCAAAAGACTAAACAAGAAACGTTATCATATCTTGGAAACGGTATAGATATATTGGTTGCTAAAGCTCTTGAAAATGGAAAACAAAACAAAGATTATCCCGCAGTATTCAACACATTCAAAACATATTACGAGCAACACCTAAACGATTATACTGCTCCCTATAAAGATATAATAGAACTTTTAACAATCTTAAAAAACAAAAATTATAAATTAGGCATAATTTCCAATAAATTTGATGAAGCAGTTCAAGAATTGCATCAAAAATTCTTCCAAAATTTAATAGACCAATCATTAGGCACAAGCGCAACAATTTCCAAAAAACCATCACCGGACGGTATAAAGCTTTTGATACAACAACAAAATGCCATAAACGAGAATAACATCTTCATTGGAGATAGTGAAATAGATATACAAACAGCACACAACGCAAATATCCCTTGTATATCAGTTTCTTGGGGGTTTAGAGATAGAGAGTTCTTAAAATCACATAATGCCATACAAATAATAGACACCCCTCTTGATTTATTAAAAATCCTAGAATAAACCACCTTATAAAAAACAAAAAAGGCGCTTTTTTAAGCGCCTATCTAATTAAACAACCATATAATTACATACAGTCTTTAACATCTAAATGAGCTTGAATACCAACTTCTAAGCTAATTTTTTCTTCAGGTTTAACATTCAAGTTCCATTGATAGCTACCTTCTTTCAGCTTCTCACCTTTAATGCTTTCTCTGATAACCTCAGCATCATTATAAAGAGGTTGTTTTAATACAAAATCAACTGCATATTTACCGGAGTTAGTAATATCATACACAACATCATAAACATACATATTTTCTACTGTCACACATCTGTCAGTAGGATTTTTCTTGTATTTTCTTTCGCTGATTTTTTTCACATTTTTTACAACACCGTTAGCAAACACATCAAAGTTTTTACCGAGTTGCAATTCAATTACTTCGCCCTCTGCAGTATTTTCTATATTATCTTCGCCTACAAACTGAAGATTACCGTTTTTATCATTATCATAAAAACTAATCTTACCTTTTGGCAACGGCATACCCAAACCGTCTTCTTTAACATTCTTAATACTGTAGTTCATCAAAGGATGTTCATTTTTAAACTCATCTCCGTTAAGTCCAAATCTCAAAGAAGAATTCAAAACATTATTTTTAACATAGCCTACTTCTTTTTCATCAACAAAAGAAACCATCTTCATTTGTCCGTTAACAAGTTCTGTTCTGAAAGGTAATGTATAAAGATAAAAACCATTCAAACTTTGAGCAGTAGCAATAACACTACTATCAACACCATTTGAAACATCTGCAACTGCAGAAAAACTTCTTACAAGTCTTGGCATCTGCTCTTTAACAACATTAACATCACCCGCAACCAAATTAACGCTAACATTTTCATAACTGCTACCGGAGTTATTATTAAGCGCCACACGCCCTAAAAACTTGATTTTCTTATCATCAAGAACTTTAGCAACATAATTAGCACTCCAATCAAAACCATTTGCCATATAAGCAAGATTAATAATAGAAGTATTGCTTTGAGCAGTTTCAATTTTTGCCTTCAAAACAGGATTATTATTAAGTCCTAAAGGAATTTCATCAAAAACTACCTGACCATCAAACTTACTCTCAATACCGTGTTCAAACTTTAAGATAGGATTTACACCGTCAACTGCCACCAACAAAGCATTAACAAAATCTCTATCACCTGTTCTTAAAGTTTTTACAAATCTACCGACATTTGCCTTTAAGAGGTTAACATAGTTAATTCCCTGATAATCAAAATTTTGTTCCAAAACTTTAACATTATCACCGTAAATAACAACACTTTCAGGCTTTGCAGTTTTTGCCACTTCATCAAAAACCACTTCATTAACTCCATTACTCAAATAAACATCATTACTTTTTTTAAGCAATGCCAAATTTTGGTCATAAATGGTAATTTCTGTTAAAGCATTTGCACTAAAAGAAACAAATCCTAAAGCACTTGCCAACAATAAACTTTTAAACTTCATAATAAATCTCCCTTAAAAAACTAAATAAAAAAACTTATAATAAAATCTCATCAACCAACGCCTCCACAGTTTCATTAAATAAAACAATTCTGGATTCGTTTTTATTAACATCTATTTTCTTAAAAATATTAAACTGATGATATATTTTTCCACCTTTAAAACCTATATATAATTGTCCGTCAACTGTATCTATAATACAATCCGCAACTCCCAAAACTTTCATTAACTCAACAATTTTTTTTCTAAAAATCTCCTCAAGATTACCATAACAAATACCTTGACCGTCGTTGAGCACAACCTTAGCCCTTATATCGTGCTTACCGGCTTCAATTTCCACAATAACCCCCTCAAACTTAACCTTCTTTAGGTTTTCTTTTTTACCAATTTTACTATAAAGTAATTCCTCGGAAGCTAAATATCTGCTTCCGATAACTGCACTAAAACTTTCCTGTTCAATAAAACCGCCAAAAACCTTACTTTTTGCCAAATTTTCTGAATTAACACTCTTTTCAACATCAAGCTTAAAATCAACAAAATCATATCTACCATATTTCATAAAAAAATGCTCAACCGTTTTATGAAAAGCATTTATAACCGAATACATAATATGAAAAGAAAATAAAAATATGAATATAATCAGACACACGCCCATTGCTGTAAACCCGATATTTTGAATAACTTTCAAAACCATAAAAACAGGAATAAGCAAATTAAACAAAAGCCCCAACAAAAGCTTCTTTCTAACTTTTTCCAACTTATTATTTATTACTAATGCGTGTTGCATATCTATATTTTTCTACCTCCTGGATTTTACAGTATCTTATTGTTACAATACCCCATAAAAGTTAAAATATACTAAACTAATTACAAAAAAACTACTTTCCCCTCCCCACAAATATACGCATATTTTTAGGCATTTTTTCTTTAATAACTCTATTAACATCATCACGTTTAACTGCCTTAACATATCCTTGTCTTTTTTTCAAAAAATCAACTCCTAAATTCTGTCTTTTCATATATTGCAGTTGCAAACTAATCCCCGAAAGTTTGGCAAACCTTAAATTAAATGAAGAAAGAAGATTTTTTTTAGCCATCAGAACTTCTTCTTCGCTAACTCCGTTTTTCAAAAACTCATCATATTCTTTACCTATAATTTCTTCAATACGTTCAGCATTCTCCGGCGTTGCAGAATAATAAATATTCCAAAAACTCCCTGCATCACGATCACTCATATAACTGTAAATTCCATAGGTTAGACCTTCTTTTTCCCTAATTACTTTACTTAATCTGGAATTAAGTCCTGATCCGCCAAAAATATAATCTGCCACATAAAACGGATAAAAGTCTACATCGCTTCGTTTAATACCTTTTCCAATATATTTTGCAAAACTCTGTTTAGAAAAATCAAGCTCAACAGTCTTTTTTTCTTCATCAAAATTAAACTGATGTTCTAAAAGCTTATCCGCTTTTGTCTTATCTTCCAAGCCATCAAAAATAAAATCCAAAAATTCACTAACTCTTTTTTCTTCAATATTTCCGGCAATTCCAATACTTAAAACATCTTTTGCCATAAAATACTTTAAATATTCTCTAATGTCTTCTTTATCCAAATCATCCAACTTGTCATCTTTAGGATAAATTTCCTTTCCATAAGGATGGTTGCCGTAAAATTCTTTCAAAATCAATTTAGATAGTTTATTTTCCGGTTTTTCTTCTTCACGCATTCTCAACATTTTCAACTGTTTTTTAGATAAGGCAAGATTATCTTCTTCCAAATGAGCATCATAAATAACAGCCTTCAATACCTCCCAAGCCTCATCTTCAAACTCTTTAACATACGAAAAAGCAAAATCAAAACTGTCCATTTGAACATTTAATCCTATTTTAATCCCTTTTTCTTTCATCAATTTTCTTAATTCTTCTCTTTTCCAAACACCAGCACCATCTAACAAAGAGCTTTCCGCTAAAACACCAACTCCTTCTTTCGGTTCATAAGCGCTCCCCATTCTATCAAACCCGAAATTAACAAATACCAATCCGACACTATCATCTTTCAAATGATATGCTTGAACTTTTTTATCACTACTATACACCGTATTAACATTAGGGCTAAACTCTTTTTCTTTAAGTATAGAATTTTCTAAAATCTTATTTGCATCAAAATTTATTTTGTCTTTCCTTACAATTCCCCATATACCTAAAGCTATAAAACAAATTCCGACACCCAACAAAACTATCTTTTTCATACCTAACTCCTATCAAAATACCTTTAAAACCTATACTAAAAAAAACAAATTGTAAACCAAAATAAAACCTACTCACACTCCCCTCCACCGTCATTGCGAGCCGATAGGCGTGGCAATCCAGTAAAAAACAACAAGCTTATTCAATGTGGCAAGCCACTTATGGATCACCACGTCGCATTCGCTCCTCGTGATGACGAGTGAGGAATACTCCTTATTAAACAACAATGCACTCTCTCGCTATTTTGCCATACACTCACCCCGACCATGTCATTGCGAGCGTAGCGTGGCAATCCAGCATACAACAATCAAGCAAATTCCACACAGCTTTCAACTTATGGATCACCACGTCGCATTCGCTCCTCGTGATGACGAGTGGGGAATACTCCTTATTAAACAACAATGCACTCCGCTATAGCCTTTTATCAGCAAAATTCCCCACACACTCGTCAATCCAGTCTAAAACAATAACGCTAATCTCTTTTATGACACACAACCTAAAATATATTAATAAAATGTTGTTCATTATCACGAAATCAAACCCACAAAGCCCCCTAAATACGAACCATTATTTTTTATCATAACAATCATTTAGGGGGCTCTTTTATCAAATATAAATACTTATTTACATTTCTTTATCCATCGGTTTTATAAAACGTTTAGGCTCTTCAGCTTTACTCACCTCACGCATTTCTGTTCCATTTGTAGATCTATCTTGCATATACAAAAAACCATTAAAATTCACAATAGATAAATGCTTCCTTGATGCATAATTTGACGGATCCTCAAAACAAATAAGTTTTTCTCCTTTATCTTTTTCAACAGGCTCTTCATCTTTTCTACCCAAAGTCAACATTTCACCATTTTGCAAAGCTAACAAATCTTTTTTATAATCAGCTAAATTCACATTATACCGACCACACAAAGATACTTCTGGCAACCGATCAATATCAAGACGATACATTTCCCCTTTTTCCATCTTTATAAATTCATTTTCCTCAGGATGTTCTTCTTTTGCTTTACCTTCTCTTATTGCATCTATTTTTTTCTTTATATCTTCTTTTGCTTTTAGTTGTTTCTCTTTGTTTTCTAATATCTCTACAATTTCTTTCTGATCACTAATTACTGCCCAATCCAAAGGTGTTCCACCTTTTTCACCTTTAAAATAAATTAAAGCTTTTGCATTAATATCTGCACCTTTTTCTAATAAGAGTTCAACTATTTCTTTATTACCGCCCTCAACTGCTTTATGCAAAATTGTAACTTTATCAAAATTCGCTTTTGCATTAACATCTGCACCTGCTTCCACCAAAAGCTCAGCTATTTCTTTATTACCTTTCTCAACAGCATATGCCAAAGCAGTTGTCTCAGATTCATTTCTTTCATCAACATTTACCCCTTTTTCTATCAAAAGTTCAGACATTTCTCTCTGACCTCCCAAAACGGCCATATGCAAAGCTGTCATATCAGGACATATACCATAATAGCTTTTTGCATTAATATCCGCACCCTTCTCCAGCAAAACTTCAACCACCTCTCTATAACCACAAAACGAAGCACTATGCAAAATAGGACTACTAAACCTTTCATCTTTTTCATAAGCATTAACATCTGCACCACAGTCAATACAAAAACCTATTGCCTTTGCTTTAGTTTCAGAATCCATATTTTTATCACGCAACACCTCAAACATTTTTTTATTTGCAACTTCATTATATTTATTGTCGGTCATAACACTTCTCCTCAACAATTAAGAATTAAATTTAAATACAAAAAAAGACCACGAATTAACATCCGTAGCCTTACCATCTTCTACAAAATATTTTTCAGCAACGTTTATAAGTGTGTGTGTGTGTGTAGGAA
>JAFYWO010000008.1 GCA_017557925.1 Alphaproteobacteria bacterium
ACAAGTTTATCTCCGTTACTGATTGCATAAATGCTTCCATTTTCTATTATAGGGTATGAGCTTATAGTATTTATTTCTGTTGAGGAATTAACCTTATCTGTTGATGTCAATGTATATGCCCATAACGGAGAACCGGTATTTGCATTCAGTACAATAAGTTCCCCATTGGAAAAGCCCGCTACAACAATGTTATCCTCAAAGCTATATGCCGGAGATGCGCCTCCTGCAATAACAGTATCCTCATGGGCAACACCAAATCGCCATAACTCATTACCGGTCATTTTATCTAAAGCATACAACTTATTATCAACAGTTTGGATTAAAATTGCTTTAGCTGTAATTGTAGGTGCAATGCGAATAGGTGATTCCATTACTTTTCGCCATTTAGGGTTGCCTGTAACTCCATCCATGGCATAAACACCTCCAAAACCGGTTGTGGCATAAACTAAACTATTATCAATGGCAAGACCGGAGGCTTTACTGTTTAAGTCTTTTACATTTATATCTTTTGCTGTTAGACTATTTTCCCATAAAAGAGTTCCGTTTGTAGAGTTAAATGCGCTGACTTTTCCTTTTGCATCCATAACAAAAATACGACCATCCTGCGCAACAGGGGTAGCAAGTACAATATCTCTTTTATTTATACCTTTTCCAAAATTCTCTGACCATATTTCTTCAAGTGTGGTGGAAGCTTTTAAGTTACCGACAATATGTTGAGAGTTTATTCCGTTTTGAGACCATGAGTTATTTATGTATGCAACAGGTAAAGATATCGGTTTTATTACATCATTATTAAGTTCAACAGATACATCATCAAGTATAGAGATTCTCTCGCCAACAGGTAATTTTTTATCATGAGCACAAGCTGTCAGTAAAACAATCCAGCAACATACGCAAAGTCCGCGACTTAACCAACGCATATTAAACTCCTAAAAAAATATTTTAACTATTGATTGTCTTGTGTGATTTCGTTTACAAGTGAAAGCATATCATTTACTCTTGCTCTGAAGTCTTGTGAAATATCACTTGTAAGTAAAACGTTACATATCTCTTTTGCTAAAGTATAATTTTCAGATCGTATTGCAGACATAGCTAATAATTCTTTTGCCATATTGTGCCAAGAGCTATTGGGGTTTTCCGCAATTACACCAATTAAAGATTCTATATCTTCAAAGTTTGCGCTGTCTACTTTATAAGTAGCAATTTTTATAGCGGCAATTTCCCTTGTTCTGGGGAGAAAAGTTTCATCTTTGTGAATTTTTTGTAAAACTTCAATGCCCTTTTCTAGTTGGTTATTTACAATCAAAAGGTTTGCAATATTTAATTGAGCTAAATCTCTGTATATTCCAGTTTCTGTTAGCACAATATTTTCCAACATTGCAATATTGTTTTCGTAATTTGAAGAAGGGGAAATTGCTTGTGTGTATTGAATGTTTTTGTTTTCGGCTTTTGATATTTTCCACTCAGAGATTCTTTCATAACCTACTGTTATAGCTAAAGCCAAAACAACGAAAGACAATATTAACCCACCATATTTGTTGATTAGTTGTTTGAATTTTTCGTTTCTTAACTCCTCATCTACTTCTTCAAAAATAGCCTTATCTTCTAAATTGAAGTATTGGCGATCGCCATTTGCAGATTTGCTTTTGTTTTCTTTGGTAATATTTTGTTTTTTTGCCATAATTCAATCCTTCCTAACAAACAATTTTTTATAATCTACATATTATCCTCTATTTAAGCAATGAAAATATCAATTTAATTACCAACTAATTTTCGGATGATGAAATCTTTTATCCACAGAAGGTCATTAACAGGTATTTTTCCTTTATATGAAATGAGTTTTTTATCATCTGTAAAAATGATATTGTATTTATCGGTTTTAGGGTTATAAGACAGTTCAATCCCTTTTACTTGTTTAGTGTCAATAGAAATATTGCGCTTAAATAAAAAGAAAATATTTTGCTCAATAATCAGCTTATTATCGGTAATTACAATGTTGTTTGATGGTTTTTGTATAAGAATTGCTAATAAGCTTACAATAAACAGCCCTACAAATGCTAAAAATATATAGGTCAATAAAATCATTGGTTTTATATATGTAATTAAAAAAAATGAAAGTATAAGTGTGAAAAAGCAAGAGAAAGTATAAAATCTTGCAAAACATCCGAGTTCATATATAAAGTTAAATAATGGTTTTATTATAACGGCATCGTTTTGTTCTTCAATATCAATTGAGTTCGGATTCGGATATTTACCACTTGCAATAAAAGGCAATTTTCCCTCTTTTGATAGTTCTATAATTGATTTATTTAAGTCATTAAATTCTCTTTTAACTAAACCTCTTTCACTAAGTATTAGTGCCGGAAGTTTGAAGAATCTTGAATATTCTTCCCATATTTTTCGTATATTCTTATCATTTGTGGAGATATAAAGAGGGATAATCTTGCTGGTATCATTATGGTACAAATCAATGATATATCTGTTTATGTTAAAAATACCGAATTGTGTAAACAAAACTCTAAGTCTGACACCCATGTATTCACTAAGGGCAACATTGAAAGTATGTTTAACATCTGAAGAAGGTCTGTATATAATGGAAAAATCTTTTCCGTTAAATATAAATTTTTTGTATCTGATGGAGGATTTTATGGAGTTAGCTATAATTCCTAAAGCAACAAATGTCATAATAAGGGCAAATATTTCCACCATAATAAAAGAGCGGTTATCTGTATCGGATATTTTGATGAAACTGTATAACTCAAATAAACTCAAGCATAGCATAAAAAATCCCAATATGATTCCTAAAAGAGCTCTTAATCTGGAAGTGCGATCCGTTTTTACACAAGGGACTTTAGATAAGTTAAATTTAAATTTTGAACTAAAGTGATCAGGAATGTGAACTAACATTGATATCTCCATATATACTAAATCACGACCTATTATATATCATTAAAAAAAAGATTCATCTGTTTTTTTGCGTTTTTTCTCTAAAATATTTAAAACTTTGGCTTGTCAATATGATATTTATTTGCTACAAGGTGAAAAACGAAAGGAAAATTATGCAAGACTTACAGTGCAAAAATTGTGGAGGTTGCCCTCTGCGAGGTTTGGAGAGCAACGAATATCGTAATCAAAAAAAAGATTACCTTAAATCCGTTATATCATCACTAAAGACAGATAATATAGTTTTTGATGAGCCTGTTTTTATAAATGACGGCTTACGTCGCAGAGCAGAACTTGATTTTAGTTATGAGAAGAAAAGCTTAAAAATAGGGTTTTATGAGAAAAAAACACATAATATCATAGATATATCCGACTGCCTGATGTTAGAGCAATCGTTGAATGCGGTTATTGCAAAACTGCGAGTTTTTCTTGAAGAGTTTTGTTTAATACCAATTCAAACAAAAATAAAGAAAAAAATTAAAGAAGAATACATAAAAAAAGGAACAATCCGTTTGTTAAAAGCGGACAACGGTATAGATATTATTCTGATTTTATCACAGACGCCCAATGTAAATCATAGAATGTTATCAGCTGATTTTGTAAATCAAAATGACGATGTTATTAGAATTGCTTGGGAGGTTAACAAAACAGTTTCAGAAGTTGTGGTAGAAAAAATGTCTCCAAAACTTTATATAAGTGATGTTGAAGTAGATGTTCCGCTTGGTGCTTTTTTGCAGGCATCTAAAGATGCTGAAAATAAAATGATAGAAAAAGTAATGGAATATATGGGGGATACAACAGGTAATATTGCTGATTTGTTTTGCGGTTTAGGAACTTTTACATATCCCCTTTCAAAAAATAAAGCCAACAATGTATTGTCAATCGATTCGTCTGAGGTTTCTCTTTCAGGATTAAAAAAGGCTTTGGCTAAAAATCAGATACATAACGTAAAAGTTATAAATCAAAACCTATTTAAATATCCGTTGGAAGAAGATGAATTAAAATCATTAAAGGCAATTGTTATAGACCCGCCACGAGCTGGGGCGCATAGTCAATGTTTGAGTATTGCTTCGTTACCGGACAATAAGAAACCTCAAAAGATAGTGTTTGTATCTTGCAATCCCCAAACATTTGTTAATGATGCGAAAACACTTATAGAAGCAAATTATACACTGGAAAAGATAACTCTGGTTGACCAGTTTGTTTATTCTAAACATTTGGAGTTGATAGCTCTGTTTACACTAACCGCCTAAGTATGGAGTAAGAAATGATGGATTCTCAAAGTTTAAAAAATATGGCCAATGCTATAAGATTTTTATCTGCGGACAGCATAAATAAATCAAATTCCGGTCACCCCGGTATGCCTCTTGGTATGGCAGATGTTGCAACAGTTTTGTTTGCAGAATTTATAAAATTAAACCCATCGGCGCCAAAGTGGTTTGACAGAGATCGATTCGTTTTATCTGCCGGACATGGATCTATGTTGCTTTATTCTCTTTTGTATTTGCTGGGGTACAAAGATGTTACTATAGAGGATATTAAAAATTTTCGCCAATTCGGTTCATCAACGGCGGGACATCCTGAATATGGTCATTTAGATGGTATAGATATGACCACAGGTCCGCTCGGACAAGGTATATCTTCATCAGTAGGTATGGCTATAGCGGAAAGAATTATAAATAAAAAATATGGTTCTGATTTATGTAATCACTATACATACGTTATAGCAGGCGATGGTTGTTTGATGGAAGGTATTTCAGAAGAATCAGCCTCTCTTGCCGGTCATCTTAAACTAAATAAGTTGATAGTTTTTTGGGATAACAACAATATAACCATAGATGGGACAGTTGATAAATCAAGCTCCACCAATCAATTAAAACGTTTTGAGGCTATGGGGTGGAATATTATAGATATTGACGGTCATAATTACGATGAAATAAGAAAAGCCATAACATCTGCACAGCAATCAGATAAACCTACACTAATATCTTGTAGAACAACAATAGGTTATGGGGCTCCAAGCAAAAGCGGAACACCTAAATGTCATGGCTCGCCTCTTGGGGAGGACGAAACTAATGCTATGCGTAAAGCATTAAATTGGAATTATGAAGCTTTTGAAGTACCTTTGGATATACTAAATGATTGGCGTAAAACTCAAAACAGAAACCTAATTCAATACAATACTTGGGTTCAACAAGCCTCTTTTGACGTGGAATTTAGGGATTTTATTGCTAATAAACTTCCTTGCAAATGGGATAATGAATTAAATAAGTTAAAAGAAAAAGCAATTTCTGAAAATTTGAATGTGGCAACTCGTAAAGCCTCTGAAATGTGTTTGAAAGCCATTGTTCCAAATGTTCCGGAAATAGTAGGCGGTTCGGCAGACCTTGCAGCTTCTAATTTAACATTTGTTGAAGGTCTTAAAACAATTACAGCTAATGATTATGCAGGTAATAATATTATGTATGGCATCAGGGAACACGCAATGGGAGCGATAATGAATGGTATGGCCTTACATGGTGGTGCAATTCCTTATGGTGGAACTTTCTTTGTTTTTTCTGATTATATGCGACCATCAATGCGTTTATCTGCGCTAATGGGATTAAGGGTAGTTTATGTTTTAACCCATGATTCTATTGGAGTTGGAGAAGATGGTCCTACACATCAGCCGATAGAACATTTGGCGTCATATAGAGCTATGCCTAATATTTTAACGTTTAGACCTTGTGATGTTGTAGAAACTGCAGAATGTTGGCAATTAGCCTTAACGGAGGAAAAGAGACCGAGTATTTTAGCGCTTTCTCGCCAAAATCTTCCGACACTAAGAACTGATTGTGATAAAAATTTGGCTTCAAAAGGTGCTTATGTTATATCTGAAGCAAAAAAAACAAGAGATGCAACAATTATTGCTACAGGTTCTGAGGTTTCAATAGCTGTTGAAACTCAAAAAATATTGTTTGAAAAGAATATAGATGTTGCAGTTGTATCTATGCCTTGTCAAGAGTTGTTTGAGGAGCAGAGTTTGAATTATCAAATGGAGGTTTTAGGTGCAAAACCAGTTATAAGCGTTGAGGCAGGCACTACTTTTGGTTGGAACAGATATGCGCAGAAAACAATAGGTATAGATTGTTTTGGAGCTTCCGCTCCAGCTTCAAAATTGTATGAGCATTTTGGCCTAACACCATCTCATATAGCCGAAGAAATTGAGGAATTTTTGAAGTGCAATTAAAAAAAATATTACCATATATTGCAATAACAGTTTTATTTGGTATAGGAGTGTTTATAGGTCGTTATATTCACTCCTACCAAGATAAGTGTATGGTAATACATTCAAGGCGAGATATGTTCTATGGTAAATTATCTCAACATCTTAAAACCCAGATGGAAGATTTGGGTTATAATTTTAATTGTCCGAATTTTTTTTCAAAAGTTGTTATAGATTTTGTTTATACTGGAAAAGATTATGCTCAGAACAGGTATGAGAAACGTCCAAAAGACATAACAGTAGCTTTAATAGGTGATTGCTTTATAAGTTATGATATAGATTTTTTGAAAGAATATGATTATTTGTTGGTATTGGTAGAAGATAGATTTGGTTATCTTGCTATGTTTAATTTTAAAGCACTTCACTTACCAATAGATAAAAAACAAAAAACAATGTGTAATACACACTATGAAGAACAAACAGTAGATATAAAAGATTTATCAATGCGATTGGATGATATAATAAAAAGGGCATTAAATGAGACAAAGTAGTTATGTATGTATATTTCTTACTTGTTTGTTGGCAGGGTACTTTTTTTATCCTGCAAAAGATGTGAAATTTTATGAAATAGGCAAGGATTCTTTGTTAAAAAATAATACACCTTTGAAAGAAAATGCCATAACAATAAATAACTGTGCAGAATACGAAACAACAATAGGTGAAGTTTTTTTAGTCAAAGCTTTGAAAAATGCTCTTGAAAAACAATATAAAGATGTTTCTATTGACTACCGGTTGGAAATGTATCCTGAAGATAGAAATGATGAAATACAAATCTATATGCGAGGGTATTTTAAATTTATGCCTCCGTTTCCTGATAACAAACATATAAATATAGCTTACATTATTTATCCTTTGTATTTTACTTATCCGAATAAAGAAATGCTAAATAATAGGGATAAAATAAAAAACACATCCTTAGCTTATGGTAATATAGGTGTAGATGAGTTGCAATTTTATGATATTTTAGCGGTAGCATCAGCTCCTTATGCCAAAAAAATGCGTGATAAAGGGTTTAATGCTTATTATGTTCCTCAATTTACGAATACAAATATATTTTATTATGAGTTTGATGAAAGTATAAAGTCAGAAGTGTTGTTTGTCGGAACAAAACGCCAATATGGAGTAGCAGATATTGCGTTAAAATACAATCTTCCTCTAACGGTATATGGTCCTCAATGGGGTGATGTAGCGCTAAAGGAATACATAGATAATAATGAATTGCATAAATATTACAGTTCTGCAAAAATAGTCTTAAATGATCACAGAGAAGATATGCTAAAAGAAGGTTTTATCAATAATAGAGTGTTTGATGTTACGGCTACGGGAACAATGTTAATATCCGATTATATGCCGGAAATAGAAAAAATATATGGAGATTCTATTCCTATGTATAAAACAGAAGAAGATTTGGTTAGACTTGTAAAATATTATCTTGATAATCCTAAAGAACGAGAAGAATTAGCTTTAAAAGCAAAAAATATAACCTTAAAAAACTTTACGGAAAAAAATATAGGAGAAATGTTTTTTCGCCTGATATCAGATGAAAAAAACTCAAGAAGTAACGTTAAATAAAATATTTCGTCAGCGTTCTTTTTTTATTTTCAACTGTTTTAATAAAGTATCAAACTTTTGTTCTTGGGCTTTTTTGTATATTACATCAGAAGCAAAACCTTTTGATACATCAATATAGAGGTTGTCATAACAGTAAATGGTGAAATCAATTCCAAAACCATATATTAAGCCATATTCTTTGCTCATTGTAGATAATGCACCTGAAAAAAACTCAGCACCGGCCAAAATATTGTCTTTTTGCAACAAACGTTTTATGCCAAGATATGCTCCAACTCCAATACCAAGTATAGGCACTTTCTTTAAGGCAGAATTTCTTAAACTCGTTTGTATAAGTTTGGTCTTTTCTTTCTTTTTTATGTGTTTTAAGAGTTCAGTTCTGGTATTATAACCTCTTTTTATGGCAACTTTTACCAAAGTTTTGCTTTTATAGAATTTTATTTTTTCCTTCAACTCGGGAGAAAGTCCTTTTCTGAACCTGTTAATTTTCCTAAAAGATGAAATAGGGTAAAATACCTCTATCATATCTTTATTATATTTTGCACTAATGGGATTTTCAATATTAAGGTGTTGAGTAAAATGGTTATTAAGTAGTATAAGGTTTCTTTCGGAATATTGTTTTGTTATTTTCCTAAATTCTCTTTCTGTTAAATATCCTACAAGTTTAGCAAAATATTCAATGGGTTGTCTGCTGTATCCGAGGAAATTGTTTGTATAACCTTTACCTCCATCTGCGATAATGTAAAATTTTTGATTATTTTCAAACAAATTGCTTAAGTTTTTATCTAATCCGAAAGGCAAATCGTTATTAGCTTTCAAGTGTTCTTGGAGGCTTGTATTCTGTTGAAAATGTGCGTGTGTTGCTTCGTGAGCAGATGTGCTAAGTATGCTATCAGTCATATCAGATATTACAATGTCGGTATTAAAAGCTCTGTATTTTGCATATCCTTTGGATGACGAATACTCATTTTCCAAAACTTCTACATTAGAGAGCATAAAGTTGAAGGCGTCTTCATATTTACTTGCATAATTTGTTGCATCAAGAGAAGATTTATCTATCGTCTTAATCATATCTTCTTTATTTTTCTTGCTAAATAAAACGTTTGCTAAATCTACACCATTATAACAAATA
>JAFYWO010000009.1 GCA_017557925.1 Alphaproteobacteria bacterium
AAGGAATGGACTTAATAACTTCTTCGTGCTTATCTGCATTAAGATAAGAGATAGAATCAATAAGTCTGAATTCTTCTGTTGCGTTGATATTTGCAACTTGATTATACTTCATCAAATCGCAAATACAGATGTTATCAAAATTTAAGTTACTAAAAAACTCAGGTAAATCCATTGTTTTTGGGTTAAAACAAGCAAATCTGTCAGAGTGGTCTAAAACAGACACCTTACCGCTTTCTTCAAGCACCAAATAAGGATTTTGTCTGGTTAGCACAAGTTCTTCGTCTTTAACATAAGCAACGTTAGAATCTTCAAACTTTACCAAAAAATAATCACGAGGATTATTCTTAATGCACAGATAAACACCTTTGGTGGCAGAAAAAACGTTTTTTACGACATAGTTCTCTCTAAACTCATTTTCTCCCATAAGTTTAAATTTTCTTTCTATAAGGTCATAAAAAACAATACCTTTACCTTTGTTTTTATACTCCGGCAAGTCGTATTTAGCGCACTCTGTTTGACTAAATACTTTTTGAGCATCAAGGTTTTCGTCATAAATTACAGGAAAGTTATCACGTATCATATCAATAGGGTTTCCCCATAGACAGTTATAACTTATGTAAGGAGGAGCCAAATAAGTATAAGACACATTATCCGTTGTATCTTTAAGTGATAAAAAATGTGATAATACTTTTTGGTTGATAAAAGCTTTTAGATTATAAAAATCCTCTTTTCCGTTAAAAACAAAATCTTTACCTAAAAAAAGGAAATTACCTTTCTCTTTTTTTAAATCTTTTTCATCTCTAACACCGACAAATGGCAAAACATAATTTTTACCATTTACAAATACTTGAAAAATACGATTGCACATAAAACATAAAAATTAAAATTAAATAATTACTAAATTTATACATCTTTAAGCAAAAGGTATATTTTGCTTTGTTTGTGATGTCAAGAATATTATATAAAAAGCCGTCTATATATCTTACAGACGGCTTTGGGGGTATCATCTTAAAGTGTTTATCAGATAGCTTTTAAGATAAATTCACTTAATTTTTCATTGAACAGTTGAGGATTGGAAACTGCTTCTCCTTCCGCAATTTTGGCTTGTTCTAAAATAAGCATAGAAACATTTTTAACTACCTCGGTTTTATCATTTTCTTCAATAAGGGAGGTTAATTTTACAATCAACGGATGGTAAGGGTTGATTTGCAAAATACGAGAACTGTCAAAATTGGTTTTTTGTTGGTGGTTACGCATCAATCTTTCAAGATGTATACTCATTTGTCCTTCTAAAACCGTAAGACTTGCCGGAGATGAGGCCAATTTTTCGGTTGCTTCAACTTTTGAAACTTCTTCTTTAAACCATTCTTGCATATTATCTAAAAGTTTATTAAGCTTATTTTCATCAGCCTTTATACCTTCTCTTTTTATACTTAAATCCAATTTTGCCTGACTGATGTGTTTTAGCTCATATCCCTTGTAGGAGGTTAAAGTTTGTGTCCAAAATTCATCAATAGGGTCATTTAACAGCAAAACTTCAATATCGTTTTCTTTAAATACATCAAGTTGCGGATTAGAGTTAAGAGTTTTAATATCGTCTCCGGTAATATAATAAATTTCTTTATTTTTGTCTTTTTTGTTTTCAATATATTTATCAAGACTTGTGAGTGTATCAATAGATTTGGTGCTATAAAAACGAGATAACTCTGCAACATTTTCACGATTTGTAAAATCTTCATAAATACCCTCTTTAAAAGCAATGCCGAAAGCCTTCCAAAAGGTATTATATTTTTCTTCTTCTTTGGCCAAATTTTTGAGCTCTTTGATGATTCTGGAAACTGTTCCTTGACGAATTTTGGCAATTAAAGCACTTTGTTGGAGCATTTCACGAGATATATTAAGAGGTAAATCAGGACTATCAATAACACCTCTTAAAAATCTCAGATACACAGGCATCAAGCCTTCTACTTTATCTGATACAAAAACTTTATTAACATAGAGCTTAAGTCCTGTTATTCTGTCGGGTTGGAATAGGTCATAAGGGGCTTTTGTCGGCACAAATAATAAGCCGGAATATTCAAGACTTCCTTCTGCCTTAAAATGAAGAGTAACCAACGGGTCATCAAAGTTTTTTGTAACGTGTTGATAAAAATCTCTATATTGTTTTTCGGTAATATCTGCTTTGTTTCTGGTCCAAAGAGCCTCATTTGTATTAACTGTTTCTTCGCCTGCATCACCTAAATTTAATACAATCGGATAATCTATATGCTCGGAATAAGTATGAATAATGTTTCTTAAATAGATGGTATCAACAAAATCTTTTGCATCTTCTTTCAAATACAGCTTGATAGATGTACCGTATCCTTCTTTTGATGTATTTTTTATTTCATAACCATCTATACCGTCAGAAATCCATAAATAAGCTTCATTGGAATTTGCTTTTTTGGTTACAATTTCTACCTTTTGTGCTACCATAAATGCAGAATAAAAACCAACACCAAACTTGCCGATTAAATCAACTGCGGAGGCATTTTCTTTTGTGTTATTTAAAAATTCTGCAGTTCCGGATTTTGCAATTGTTCCTATATGATTAACAAGGTCATCTTTGTCCATACCGATACCATTATCGGAGATGGTTAAAGTGTTATCATCTTTGTTTGGGGTTATCGTTATTTTATATTGAGTATTTTCAATTTTTAATTCAGGGTTAATCAACTTCCAATATTTAAGCTTGTCAATAGCGTCGGAACTATTGGAGATAAGTTCTCTTAAAAAGATATATTTTTCTGAATAAAGCGAATTTATCACAATATCTAATAGTTTATTTACTTCTGTTTTAAAGCCTATTTTTTCTGCCATATTAAATTACTCCTATAAAAATATCACTTTATTTTTATATAGGTATAAATTTTGAGTATCGCAATAACAAATTTAATTCTATTAAATAAAACCGGTCAAACTAATATATTTTTTATTGTTTATCTAAAAAAACAGCGCCGAGACGCTGTTTTCTAATCTAAATATCTTCCCAACTGTAATTGGGGCCTCCGTTTGCATTTTCATTTTTCAGAGCATTGAGTAAAAATTGATGTATCTTGTGGAATCTGTTATCTTTTGCTATATCAACAGCTGTTTTTTTGTTTCTGTTGATAAACTGGATATATGCACCACGATGGACTAATAGCTCAACGGTAAAACGTCTTTCTCCTTCAACTGCTTTCATTAAAGGGGTTATGCCGTCCATATCAGGCATATTAACTTGAGCTCCGTGGTCAATAAGAATATCAATAATATCGTTATGACCGTTTTGGGCAGCTCTATGAAGAGCAGTTATACCAACATAATTCTTTTTGTTGGTTTTAGCTCCCAAATTAACCAAAAACTCAACAAATTTAGTTTTACCTAAAGCTGAAGCAATCATGAGCGGGGTGTTACCCTCAACATCTTGTTCATCAAGTTCAAAACCGCTGGTTGATAATAAGTCTAAAAAAGCAGTCTTATCTTCTGTTGTGATAATTTTATACAAGTCATCACTAGCTAAAGCGTTTTGAGAAATAAAAAACAATCCCAATAAACAAGCTAAAAATTTATATCTCATAGCATCTCCCTAAATAAAATAAACTTTTGTTATGCTAACATTATATTTTTGATTCGTAAAGAAGTTTTTATAGAAAATACAACGATTTTTAATGTTATGCAGAGCTTGACAGTTTTTTATACTCAAAGCGCATTTGATGATTTTGAAGAAAAAAAGTTTGGATTAAATATCCGAAGCAGGTAATCGGTATGTCAATATTTTAAATGTTTTAAAAAGGCATCGCATCCTTCTATTATATCCCAATATGTTTCATCAAAGTTGCCGGTATACCAAGGGTCTTTGATGTTGCGAGGTTTGTTTGCAAAATCAAGCGGGCGATAGATTTTGTTATCCGTATCCACTCCAACGATAGATTTGATGTCTTCTATGTTACTATCATCCATAGCTAAAATATAATCATAGTAGGCATAATCAGACGGGCGAATACGACGAGAATAATGTTCTTCAAACGGAATATGCATAGAGGTTAATATTTCACGGGTGCCATAATGTATACCTGCGTGGCACATTTCATTGTAGCTTTCGGTGGCTGCAGATTCAATTTTAAACTTATCAGATAAGCCTCGTTCTTTAACCATTTGTTTAAACACAAATTGTGCCATCGGTGAACGACATATATTTCCTAAACAAACAAATAAAACTTTAATCATAATTTTTCCAATACAAAACAGCTTATACGAATTGAATACTTATCATAGAAATTATAATTATAAAAACAAGAAAATATTTTTGTTTTTTAAGCTTTGATTTAAGGATAAATATATTAAGTATTTTGGTTTGACAAGTTTTATTTTTTGTGTTAGTGCTATGGTAGATAAATTGTTAATGAATAACAATTAAATTATCTGTTTTTTTTATTAAAATTAAGGGGATAAAGTATGAAAGTATGTCCTAAAGAGCATTTGGCTACAATTAAGAGTTTTCAAAAAGATGAAGCAACGGCATCTTTGCTTTATTTGATTATGGCAAAGAGTATTAAAGATAAGAAAAATAGACGCATTATGCTTAAGATGGCAAAAGAAGAAAAGGCGCATTCGTTGATTTGGAAGCAATATACCAATTTAGAAATTAAACCAAATAAATTTAAGGTATTTTTTTATAGTATCATAAATTATATTTTGGGATATACTTTTGTTATTAAGTTGTTAGAAGCTAATGAATATAACGGCATTACTTCTATGGATTGTGTAAAGGATGAATTTCCTGAAATTGAGCATATTATAGCACAAGAAAAGGCGCATGAAAATTCTTTGATTGAAATGCTTGATGAGGAACGTTTGAACTATACAGGTGCGATGGTTTTGGGGCTTAATGATGCTTTGGTTGAATTAACAGGTGCGATTGCAGGATTAACATTTGTTTTGATGAATACAAGTTTGATTGCTATGTCCGGAGTTATTACCGGAATTGCCGCAACTCTTTCTATGGCAGCTTCTAATTATTTAGCTGAACGTGCAAATGGTAATTCCAATGCCTTAAAAGCCAGTATTTATACAGGTATTGCATATCTTATTACAGTTGTATTTTTGACACTACCGTATCTTGTTTTGCCTAATGATATGTATGTTATGGCACTTTGTGTTATGATTACGACAGTTGTTGTTCTTATTTATGTATTTAGCTTTTATATTGCAACGGTTAAGTCTGAAAAGGTTATGCCGAGATTTTTAGAAATGGCTGGAATTAGTTTATCGGTTGCGTTGATTTCATTCTTAATTGGAATTTTAGCTAAATTTTGTTTTGGTATTGAGGTTTAATTGTAATGATTTGCAATATATAAAATTACTTTCGGTATAAAAGAAAACTCCCTATTGATTTAGGGAGTTTTTTTGTTTTTGTATTTCTTGTTTTGCTTTGTTTAAGTCTTCTTTGAAGCGAGGACTTTGGTTTAGTGCGTTAACAAGTGAACCAGCCAGTAGTCGTGAGGTGCTAACATCTGTTTGATAGTGGTAACCGACTATTACACGACTTTGTCCGTATTCATATCCACGTTTAAGAATTTCTGTTTGGTGTGAAGGGAGTAATTGTGCCATAACTAAAGCTGTTGTCCAACCGATTAGTGTGTGTCCTGAAGGATAAGAATTTCTGGTTCTATACTTTTTTTCTAAATCCGGTATTGGTGTAGGCTCATTAAAATATGCAAACGGACGTGTGCGGAAATGATGTTTTTTGGCAATGGTAGAAGTAATGGCTGTAGTATCTAATATGTTGGATAGAAGTTGAAGTGTATGGGGAGTAGTTTCTTGGGTTAATGTTATGCCGGAAACTTCTGAGTATATTTGGGCGATATAAGAAACTTCGTGGCTTGCATCTTCTATGGCTATTTGTCCTCTTTTAGTATTACGAAGTGTTTTTCCTAATTCGTATTGTTGTTTATCTGATATAAATTCTTTAGTATCTTCTTTTGGGGGAAGAGGGAGAAATGATACTATGTCAGGAATTTCTTTTTCTGTAAGGTAAGATATGGCATAAGTATTTTGTGATATAAATAAAAAACTCATAAATAACAGGTGATGTAATTTCATTTTTTTCTCCATTGCTTGTTTTTTTTTATAAAGGTATGGTATTTATTTTTTTATTTTATTCAAGAATTATAAAGAAAAAACTCCCAATTTTCAGTTGAGAGTTTTTTTGTTTTAGATGAAATGTTATTTAGATGAGCCGTATCTTTCTTTTAGTTCTTCAATGCGTTCAGGGGTTATTCGCTCAAATAGCATATCTCCGATTTCAAAAGGAGTGCCTTCTTTTAGAGAAGTTATTTGTTCTCTTACATTGAAGTCTTTAATTAATGGCATATCTTCTAATTTTAAGCCAAATTTTTCTAACATTTTAGCAGAAGTGTCAGGCATTACAGGAGAGCTTAATATTGCAAATATGCGGATTAAATTCATACAGCAACGAAGGATTTGGCTTGCCTTTTTCTCGTCTTCTTTGATTACTACCCAAGGCTCAGCTTCTGAAATATAGTTGTTACCTTCTACCCATATTTGACGAAGTTCAGCAAATGCTTTTCTAAACTCAAGCTCGTTCATATATTTGATATAGTCGTTTACTCTTGTTTGAAGTGTTGCGATAAGTTTTTCTTCCAACTCGCCGAACTCTCCACCGCTTGGAACTTCGTTACCGATTTTGGAGGAGGTCATTTTTAATACTCGTGATACAAAATTACCCAATACACCGTTTAAGTCTTTATTGATAATGTTTGCAAACAGTTCAAAGCTGAAACTTGTGTCTGAAGCTTCGGGGATGTTGCTCATTAACCAATAACGCCAGTAGTCGGCAGGGAATTCTTTAATCGCATCTTCGGCAAAAATACCTCTGTTTTCGGATTTTGAGAATTTACCGCCTTCAAAAGTTAAATAGCTTACACCTTTAAGGTAATCCACTTGTGTCCAATTTTCACCGGTGCCCAAAAGGGTGGCAGGGAAGGTGATTGAATGGTATGGAACATTATCTTTTCCCATAAATTCTATATGACGAACATTTTTTGCATCATACCACCAGTCTTTCCAGTTACGGTTTGCGGGATCTTCATCAGCCCATTGTTTTGTTATACCTATATATCCTATCGGGGCATCAAACCATACATAAAATACTTTATCTTCATAACCTTCTTTATTTACAGGGAAACCCCATTTAAGGTCTCTTGTAATACAACGAGCCTGCAGACCTTCTTTTAGCCATTTTTGGGCAATGGAGTATGCAACTTCCGGCCAAAACGGTTCTTTAGTGATGAGCCATTCTTTTAAGAGTGGTTCAATTTTGGGTAGGTTTAAGAACAAGTGTTTGGTTTCTCTTACTTCTAGGTTTGAAGAACCAGAAATTGTGCTTTTGGCATTGATAAGGTCTGTCGGTTCTAAAACTTGAGTGCAGTTTTCGCACTGATCACCACGAGCTTTTTCGTATCCGCAGTGAGGACAAGTTCCTGTTATGTAGCGGTCTGCTAAAAACATTTTGTCATCAACCGAATAAACTTGTTTGATTGTTCTTTCTTCTATATAACCGTTTTTATCTAATTGTTCAAAAATGTGGTAGGTCATTTCTTTGTTCTGTTCAGAAGAAGTTCTACCAAAGAAGTCAAAAGATAAACCAAAGTCTTTATAGGTTTTAAAATGACGGTTATGATTCATATCGCAGTAACTTTGGACATCCATTCCGGCTTTTAGGGCGCCAACTTCTGAGGTTGTGCCGTGTTCGTCTGTTCCTACTATATATAAAACGTCATTACCCATCATTCGCATATATCTGGCATAAACATCTGAAGGTAAAAGACAACCAATCATATGTCCTAAATGAGGAACTCCGTTGATATATGGGAGGGCAGAAGTTATTAGTATTTTTGACATTTTATATATTCTCCTTTAAGTTTAATTACAAAACGATGCTATTTTAGGAGATATTTTTTTTATTTCAAGTGTTATTAAAGAGAAAGCATTAAAATTCTTGATAGTTATTGACAGTATGGTCAAAAATGTTATAATACCTGTATATTTTATAGGAGTTAGCTATGAGTGAAAACATTAAATGGAATGCAGAAATTATGGAATTGCCGGATGATATTTCGTTTGCCGGATGTATGGACAGATTAAACAGTTCTAAAAATTATAAATCGGATAAATTGTTTGCTTATGATTGTCGCAAAGTTGCTCAATATGCGGTAAATGACAGTCGTTTTAATGATGATGTGTTTGATATGTATGACAGACTATTAAATGATGGTGTTTCTCAAGTTGTTGAAGATGATATATGTTATTCTTTGGGTGAAATGCTTCATTTTAATTCTTCTTTGAAAAATGATGTTGCGGAAATTGGAGTAAAATATCATCCTTTGTTTGAAAAAAATTTGAACAGACAGTCTCATTTGTATTCTGATGAACTTCTTGATGTCAATTCTTTGGTTGTTGAAGAAATGAGAAAAAGAAATGATGATTTGATGGGAAAAATTAAGATTAAAATAGGAAAAGATAAAGATGTGGTAAAGCAAAATACTGAGGTTAATAATCAGCAGGATACAGTTAATGACAGGAAATTTGGCGTAAAAGTTGATATGTCTTTGTTTGGTGGTAAAGAATTATAGAAATTTTTTGCTTTTTTAGTTATATGCAAAAAATGTGTAATAAAACGTAATATTTTGTTGATTTAAATTCATAAAAATCTCTATATAGTTTGTTTTGTAAAACAGATAGGAGATTCTTGATGATTTTTTTGGATATGGATGGTGTTTTAGTTGATTTTGATGGCGAATTTGAAAGAAATCACGGAATTTTACCATATAAACTTCCTCGTCAGGAACTTTGGCAGATAGTTTTGGATACTAAAGACTATTGGGTAAATTTGCCAAAGTTAAAAGATGCAGATGAGTTGGTTAATTATCTTAACAGGTTCGGTTTCAAAATATTAACCGGCCTTCCGCAATACGGTTTTGATAAAGCTGAAGTTGAAAAGAAAAAATGGCTTCTTAATCACTACGGTATTAAGGAAGGTGTTATTTGTTGCTTATCCAAAGATAAACAAAATTATGGAAAAAAGGGAGATATTTTAATAGATGACAGGCTACCTAATATTGAACGTTGGGTTGAAATGGGTGGTGTCGGTATATTACATACATCTGCCGAGGATACTATCAGACAGTTAAAAGAATTGAATTATAAATAGTGAAGTTATATTGAGATGAGAAAAGAAACCAAAAGACAAATATTACAAAAATCCGATGAATTATTAAATTATTTAGATTCTATTAAATGTGGTGACACTGTTCGCTTTAGTGAAGGTGAAGTCAGAGAAATTCTTAAAAAAGAAGAAAAAGGAGCTAAAGAGAATTACGATAATGCAATTCGTAAGTTTTTAGAAAGAAATAACGAAACCAAAGGTGCAAACGTAAAAAGATTTATTGTATATTGGGGGTATCCCGGTGCCGGTAAGTCTGTTATGACACAAAAACTAATTGAAAGATTTGCTAAAGATGAGGATTGTTTGCCTTTTAATATTATTGATAAGGATGAACACAGGTCTTTGTTCCCTAATTTGTTTGAATACTTAAAAGGTGAACATATTGATGAATGTGAAAGATTTGCCGGTGTTACTATTGATTATGTCAGAAAAATTTTGGATTTATCTTTAGAAAAAGGCAATCGCTCGGTATTGTCTGTAGGTTCTATGGGGGCAGGGGTTGAATTTAAGGATAATGCGCAAAAAGCCATTGAGTATGGTTATAAACCTTGTGCCGTATATATGGCTGTTAATCCAGATATTGCATATTTAAGTAATATTTACAGAAGTGCCGTTCTTTATGATAAGATTATTTTTAAGAATCAGCAATTATATCCAAGACTTGTTTCTAATGAGTATTTTACAAGAGTTGTTGAGCAGTTGCCAAGAATGATTAAGAATATTGACAGGTTTCAAAAAGAAAATGCTGAAAATGTTGATTTGTTGGTTGTAAATAGAGCCAATGAGTTGGTTTATGACTCTAGAGGATTGCACGATATAGATGTTTTATCGGTAATTGAAAGAGAAGAAGAGGGTAATAACCTTAGAATTGATGATATTATAACAATCAATAAGCAGTTGCATAAGATTTCTGAAAGTATGAAATATCGTTATGAAAATGGTATTTATGTGCCGGCAAGAAGTGAAGTTGATGTGGCAAAAGTTGCTGTTTCTAATATCAAAGAGCTTGTTAGCAGACAAAGAGATGATAATGCTAACGAAAAGGCTCGTATTTGGCTTGATATGGCTTCCGGTTTTGGGATGTAATTTTGAGTTATATTATGATTTAAGCCACCTTTGGGTGGCTTTTTTGATATAGGAAGAAGCATTTATAGGACTTTTCTTAATAGGTAATAAGATTAAACATAGCTTTATTCAAAAAGTAAAATAATGTAAAATTCATAGCAAAGATTATAAAAATATTATACAATATTTTATATTTGGTAATTGGCGAATAAGAAAACTTATTATGAGCTTGATTGTTTTTTAGACTGGATTGCCACGCTACGCTCGCAATGACGGGGGCAGGGTAGACTGGATTGCCACGCCTACGGCTCGCAATGACGGGGAGGGAGTGTGTGGCAAAATGGCGAGAGAGTGCATTGTGTTTTATGAGGAGTATTCCTCACTCGTCATCACGAGGAGCGTTCCCCTTTTTCGTCATCACGAGGAGCGAATGCGACGTGGTGATCCATAGGTGGAAAGCCACATTGAATAAGCTTGATTGTTTTTTAGACTGGATTGCCACGCCTAACGGCTCGCAATGACGGGAGCAGGGTAGACTGGATTGCCACGGCAATAAATTGCCTCGCAATGACTGGCAGGGATAGTAGCTTACTAAGTTTCGGCTTGCAGTAACAGAATTTGTAGCTATGTTTGAGCCATAAAAATATTACTAAAAGCAAAAGTTTATGTTTCAAACTAAAAGAAAGGTTAATGTAGAATGTTTGATAGAAAATGGGGAAAATATTAATCAAAAAGATAAAGAGGGGAATAGTTCTTTAATGTTAGCAGTAAAGAATTGTAAAGGTGAGTATAGTTATTGCTATGGTACTTATGATGTTTTTGAAGAAATTACTGAAGTGTTATTAAAGAATGGAGTTGATGTAAATGCGGTTAATAATAAAAGTGAGAAGGCGCTTGATATAGCTAAAAAAGAAGAGAAAATAAATGATAAAGTAATTGAGTTGTTGTTATGATATGGGGCTAAAGAGGGGAAAGATGTTAAGAATAATACGAGTGTTTTGAAAAAAAATATTTGATAAACCGGATATGCTAAGGTAGTTGATATAGTTAAATATGAATTTAGGTATACTTATTGTTGTTGATACTTTTAGTTTTGCAAGTATTAAAAAAGGGGCTAGTTCTTAGCCCCTTTTAATGGAGTTATTTGGGTGTATCTTTTAAGATATTTATAACGCCATAAAGAGAGTTTAATTCTTGAGTGGTGAGTTGTGAGCGTGTGAATATATTATTTATGTTTCTGATTAAACTTTCGGTGTGGTCAGTATTTTTTAGGCGAGGGGATTTTTTTATATGGTCATCAAGTGTTGTTAAAAATTTCAAAAGTTTTTCTTTAGAAGCAATTTCTCCACCGTTGGTTTGGAATGTTGTATGTGGAGAGGTTAGAGTTGTTTTGTAGTATTCATAACTCAATATTAAAACCGCTTGGGCGAGATTTAGTGATGAATGTTCCGGATTTAGCGGAACTTCAACAATGGCATCACTTAGTGATATGTCATCATTTTCAAGCCCTGTTCTTTCACATCCGAACATAAATCCTACTTTGAGATTATAAGGATAGTTTTGCGCCATATATTCTGCAGTCATAACCTGTTTTACCTGATGACGTGGTCGTGCGGTTGCTGAATATACCAACTCTAAATCAGCAATAGCTTCTTGGGTTGTGGAATATATCTTGGAGTTGGTTAAAATTTCTTCAGAGCCAGAAGATGCACGAAGCGCAATTATGTCTGTCGGAGATTGCTCCGGCGATACGATACGAAGCTCGGTTAAAGTGCAATTTTTCATAGCACGAGCAACCATTCCGATATTTTCGGCAAGTTGCGGTTTTACTAAAATTATTACAGGTTTCATTATCTTTCCTTTTATGGTATTTGATTTTTTATTGTTGTTATGGTGTTTTTTATGCTTCGGGAGGCATCATTGATAAATTTATCGGTTGAGAATTTTGGCACGGAAATAGAAGGAGTGTCAATTTTGGGGATTGAAAAATCAAAACCAGATGTGGAATTTGATGGTACCGGTTGTTGAGAACCATAAGCTATGTTTGGTTGTTTTTTATTATGTATTTTTTTAGGCAGAGAAACTCTTTTTGGGTAGGCAACTTCATTGTTGTCAGGTTGGGCATCTGAAGAAGAAAAATATGATTTTAATTTATCCCAAAATGTAGGAGAATTTTCAGAAGGTTTAGCAAGTTGTATTTGCTGAGGTGTTGTTTGTGAATTATTCAGGATGTTGTTTCTTTTTTGATAGGTTTGTTCAATTTGTTCTTTGGTGTTTGGTATCGCCCAAGGATTTGTGCTTAAATTTTGAGCATAAATATTTGCGGTATAAACAAAAAAAATTAAACTCAAAAATATTGTTTTCATTTTAACACCTTAAATATATTAGAAAAATCTATAGTATTTTTAAATGTTATTATTTAAAAAAAACTTAAAGTTTAAGGATATTATGTTGTTATGTAAGGCTCATAAAAAACAAAAAGTTTAAGAAGCCTGTAAAATTAAAATTTTAAAAATATTTTTTATGAAAACAGGCTTTAAATATGGACTTCAAGGTTTTGTATTTAAAATGAAAAGTGAAAATATATGTTGATTTTTAATCATTATAATAGTAAAAAAATGGCGATTACAATAATGAGAATCAGGCAAGGATTTGAGGTAGTCCTCCTGTTTGTGCTTATTTATAGTATAAACTGATAGGATAGGGAGATAACTTTAAGTCCGAATTTGAATTAAACTTAAATTTAAGGATATAAATAAATGTCAGATGTTAAAATGAAAATGATGGATGGTAACGAAGCGGCCGCTTCTGTTGCTCACCGCATGAATGAAGTCTGCGTTATTTACCCGATTACTCCATCTTCTCCGATGGGTGAATGGGCTGATGCGTGGTCTGCAGCAAAACAGAAAAACCTCTGGGGTGTTGTTCCATATGTTCAAGAAATGCAATCTGAGGCAGGCGCAGCCGGTGCTTGTCACGGTTCTTTGCAGGCAGGTGCATTGACTACAACATTTACAGCTTCTCAAGGTTTGTTGTTG
>JAFYWO010000126.1 GCA_017557925.1 Alphaproteobacteria bacterium
AAAAAAAGAGGGCAAATACCGCCCTCTTTAAATCTTAGTAAGAATAGAAATCATCATCTTTATGACCTACAATTCGTCTTCTTTTTTCATCAATAAAAACAATCTCGCCTTTATAAACTTCAACCAAAGACTTGTGTCTTTTATCAAACTTATAAACAACGCCATTGCTTGGAAGATTATTGCCATCTAATTCAACAATACTCTTCAAAGATGAAACATAATTTACTCCGCGGTAAATTTCTTTATACTCACCAAGAGTATCATCCCAAACCAAAACAACCGTTTTACCGTCTTCTCTAAAAACAATGCTACGATGCTTTTCAATACCGGCAAGCGTCATTTCGCGTTTTTTCTTAAGTACAAAAGACGAAGAAATAAGTTTGTACTTACCTTCAACCTTAATCAATATATAATCAGTATATCTATACTCATTATCTATCAATTCAGGAATAAACAAATCATCTCTACCAAAAAAGAATTTGTCAGCAACATAGCTTTTAATCTCATTTTTAAGACTGAGCGCACTAACCAAAAAATGCACATCATCTTTGTTTTGGTCAATAAAAACAGCTCTCCCATAACGTTTACCAAGAGCGACTGTTTCATCAAAGTGTTGACAATACCAATCATTTTTTACCGCAAAAATAAACCAATCTCTTTTTTTGCTGATACCAAAAAATTCATAGTCATCAATATACAACACTTCAACCAATCCCTTATACTCAATATAAAGCACATATTGGGACACTTGTTTATCATACTCATAGATATAAAGCTTAACTTTTCCATCTTTTCCAAAGCTTTTCAGCTCATAGTAATCATCAGCTTTAACTATCTTCCAAATCAAAACCAACGACAAAAGCAAACTAACACCCAAAACACCATAGAATAAACAAGTTTTGTAGGTAAAATACAACACAAAAAAACAAACCAAAAGCAAAAGGATTTCTCCTCCGGCTCTATCCACTGCGTTTCTCTCACAAATACGAGAAAAACGACAAGATTTCCAAATCTTCATACACAAAAATTTTTTAGTTTATAATAATTTTTCAATTGGACACACTTTAACACCCAAAACAATTTTGTCAATAAATTTTCGCCTTCAAATATGCTATAAAAAAATATCCTTCTTTAAACATTTTTATACAAAAACTCTTGATTTTGTATAAACACTATGTTATCATCTCGCCGTAAAAAATATTATTATGCCCATATTCTGTATAGTTATGTTATATCATTTAGTAATGGGCATATTTGTCAATTATCTCTACTTCAATAATAAAAATATTTATTTTTGAAGATCAATATATGAAGCAAAAAAATAAATTATAAACTAAAAAATTTTTATTTATGAAACACAAAGATTCTGACAATGTGCTCAAAAGAAGTACATTAAGATTGATGTCCTCGCTAGCCACCTTGCTAGTGTGTACCCTCTTGTTTATGTTAAACTCTTGCGCTGAAGAAAGCAGAAACTTAACCGAAATCCCCGACGATTTTAAAAATTGGTATGACCTTAGAACTCTCAAGGTAACGGAAACGGTTAAAGACACTCTTCAAAAAAGCAGTGTTACCATCAATCAAGAAGCTGTTTGCATCAATACCACAGAAGGTATTGAAGATAAGTTTTCTCCATTGGCTTACATAACTATTACTCTTGATAAAGAGTTAATAGAGATAGCCTCAGAAGCAAAACTTCCAATCAAATTACAAAAAAGTTATTTACGTTCAAAAACTCCTTATAAAACTCTAACTCAAAAAGGAGCTGATATCGTAAAAATTTTTGAATTTGATGACTTGCAAGTAGCAACTGTTGCTTATGGTTATCGTTACGACATATTAAAAATCGGTGGTGATAGTATTGAAATCCCTCATATTGAGATAGATGATATTACATATGTAAATCACAAAATTACACCGCTAACAAATAACGATAACCTTTACCGAGTAATACCTGAATTTAAGATTTCATACTCGGATATTAACACAACAGAGCCTCAACAAACTTACACAACCACAGCCCACCCTTGGTATAAAAAACATATCAAAGAGGAACCGGTTGTTGTAACAGACGTAACGTATGAAGGTCGTTTTATAGGATGCCCGATAGAAGCTTATGAGGTTACCGAAACTGTAACCACTAACAAAAACTCTTTCAAAAACACCTATAAAACAAATCTGTCTTACACATTCAAAGCTCCTGAACAAAGAGAACAAGCAACTCTTGACTCATTGTTTAGCCAAACTTCAACAGGCTCAAAAACAGAAGAAACCACTTCATCTGCCACTACACCTGATGGATTTACCATCAAAACAAAGCAAGGCAGATATGTATCTTCCAACAAGTCAAAGAATGGTCTTACAACAGTTGAAAGCACCATTGTTTACACCTATGAAGTTCCAGTTAAACTCAACACCGAATATGGCACATACACCATACCGGAGTTAAACGTTTCGTTTGAAGAACTTGGATTTGTAATTGAAGAGTCCAAACGTTTAGAAACCGAAATCGTTTATAACACTTTGAATTTAGTAAGACCAAAACTTTCAACTTGTAATCTTGATGCGCTTGAAGAAAGAGTTATCCTAAAACTTAAACAGGAAAAACCTGAAGTTGTAAAACAAGACTCCACTTATACCCTAAAAGGTAATGATGACATTTACACAGTAGAGAAAAAGATTAACTGGTCAGATGGTTCAACCACTACCGAAACTTATTCTTATACCGGCTACCATAGCATAAATGCCATAGATTTCGGAGAAGTCATTACAACATCGCTTAATTGGAATGCAAATTCGCTTGTAGCAACAACAACAGCCACCAAAACAGAAGAAAAATCTTTTGGTTCTTCTATAAAAATGGTTGCTAAATACTCAACTCGTACTCACACTTCAAAAGCTACCAACAACAGCCAAGAAGGAGTATTTAGTTATAGCGAAACCGCTCCGATTGTAACTTTTATTGATGGTTCCATCAAAAAAGAGTTCCCAAAGCGTTCTTATGTCATTACTGATTTAGGAGCAAAATTAAATTCCAACCCAACAGAAGTTGTTAAAAATTCCATAAGCTATGATGCTTACGAATATGACCATACAATTTCTTATAAGTGGAACAATGAAGCTTCTAAGCAATTAACCTCTAACGGCACATTGCTTATCGTAAAAGACAAAGAAGGAGAACCTGTTTATGAAGGAACGCTCAACTGGAGTAATAACACCGCTAAAATTAAAGTCGTAAAAACAATTCCTCATACACAACAAAAAGATGAGCAAACAACTTACGAAACAAGTTTTACGGTATCCTTAAAAGACTTAACCGACGACAAGATTTATGCTGACAATACTTCGTTTGGGGTAACACAAAACCTTAAAAACGAAAGTACATCAAGCAAAACTGATGGTTATTTCAAGATAAACTCCAGAAAACGTTCTTACGATTATGTTCTTTCAAACTCCAAGCAATCAAGAACAATGTCAACAGAAGTTGTTGATGCAACAATCACTTTTAATGATGGTAAATACACTAAAGACTTTGATGTTCGCTTAAACGTTAAGTCCGAAGAAACTTTGGGCAACACAACCTCAAGTGGTGAATACAATGTTACTCCGCACAAGCTTAAATTAACTTTGACTTCTGCCGATAACAAAAAAACATTAACCACAACGGGAACTACTAACATTTATGTCAAGAAGCCTAAAGCTACTTACGAAAAAGAGCAGACTTGGAATGGTAAAACAACAACCATAAAAGTCAAAAAGACTACAGGTTCTAATGTAGAAACATATTCTACAACCTTTAGTATCTCAATGACAGACTTAAATAATGGCGATATTTATGCATCAAATACCAATTTTAGTGCAACCAAGGTTGAAAGTAAAAATACCACAACGTCTTCAACAGATGGTCACTTCACCGTTCAGACACGCACCAGAGTTTATGATTACAAAGTATCCAATACCGAAAAATCAAGAACTCTGTCAACAACGTTAAAAGATGGCGAAGTAAAATTTGACAATGGAGAATACACCGCTACATTTGATGTAAAATTAGCATTAAGCGAAAAAGAAGAGTTTGGTAACACCACAGAAAGCGGTAACTACCAAGTAACTCCTCACAAATTGAAACTGACTGCTAAAACTGTTGATAATCAAACATTGTCAACAACTGGAATTACCAACATCTATGTAGAAAAAGCAAGCGAACCTGAAACGCCTCATCTTGGTAAGCCAAAGAGTTTTATCGTAACCGCAACTTATGATCCGACCAACAAAATCACACGCCGTGCATTTTGTTTTAATTGGGATGACGGTGTCACATACGCAGTATGCGAATATGAAACCCTACTTCCAAACAGTAGTGACTTTAAGTATAAGGTAGATACATACGATGAATATAACTCTGTTGCATACACACAAGGTTCTTGGGTTCCGGCCAAAGGTGTTGATGATAAAGATGCGTTGCGTTGGTATTCAAGCAATGGCACACTTATCTCTGGTATAGACAAGGCAGTCACTTGTAAAACAATTGGCTGGAAAAACGTCAACAATGGCAAATACTCATTGATTATCAAAGGTTATACTTATGAAATCAATGGCTACACCATTACCGTTACTGCTCCAAACGGAGAAAAGGTGAGCTTCAACTCTCACTACACAAAGTAACCTTAATGTATCCTTAAACAAAAAAGCGCCCCGATATGGGACGCTTTTTTTTTGCCTAAATCAATCTATTTGCGACGAAGGAAAGATGGAATTTCCAAATCATCATCATCACGAATATCATCATTTGCGCTATCACCAAAATTTTCTATATCTTGAAATTTAGGAGCAATAGCCTTTTGAATTGTTGGCATTGAGCGTTCTGCTCTACTTTGAGAACGTCCCAAAATTCTATCAATAAATCTGCGAGATTTTCCATTAACTTCAATATTTTCAATCTCAACATTTTTTTCTTCACGCATTTTCTTTTCAAAAGGAAATTCTACTTCACCCGGTTCAGGGAAAAGTTCAGGTTCTTCCTCTAACACTCTTACTTTTGTTGTTGCCTGAAAAGGTTTTTCCTTTTTTATATCCAAGAGAACAGAATCAAAATCATTACTTTCTTCTGTGTTAGCTACCGCTGGTCTGCTACCGCCAAATGCTTTAAACAAAGCGCTGTTATTAACCTGTGGAGCCTCAAATTCAGGACTTAAACCTAAAAGTTCTGTTTGAACACCTTGACCTTTTAATTCCCCTATTTCAATCACATTACGAACTTTATCTTCTTCAACATTTTCTTGTACGGATGATTCTTCAACTTGTTCACTAACCTGTTCTTTTACTTCATCTTTAACTTCTTCGTAAACTTCTTCATAAACCTCTTCATAATCTTCTTCTACGGCATTTTCTTGAACTTCAACACTTTCAACAACAGGTTCTTCTTTATTTATCTCTGTTGTTCTTTTTGTTTCAGAACAACCGTCTAAATTAAGATAGTTATTCATTTCTCTGTTTTTAAGATACTGAAGTTGTGCATCTTCATCAATTCCCGTAACAACGATAGAAACTCTTATTCTACCAGCCAAACTATCATCATAACTGGAACCGAAAATAAGCTCTGCATTCTCATCAACTTCTTCTTTAATGATGTTAACCGCTTCATCAATTTCCATCAAAGTAATATCGGAACCGCCTGTGATGTTGATAAGCACACCCTTAGCCCCTTTCATAGAGCAGTCATCTAAAATAGGATTAGAAAGCGCTTGTTCAGCAGCAACTCTTGCTCTGTCTTCACCTTCTGCCTCACCTGTTCCCATAATGGCTTTACCTTTATCTGCCATAATTTTCTTCACATCAGCAAAGTCAAGGTTAATAAGTCCGGGCATAATCATCAAGTCTGTAATAGACCTAACACCATCATAAAGCACTTCATCAGCTTTTACAAAAGCATCTTTTAATGTTGTATTTTTATCTGCGATTCTAAATAAATTTTGATTAGGAATAACGATAATACTGTCTACTTCTTTAATAAAGGTTTCTAAAGCGGTTTCGGCATTTTCCATACGTTTTTTACCTTCAAACGCAAAAGGCTTTGTAACAACACCGACTGTTAAAATACCTTTTTCTTTAGCAATTTTTGCAACAACCGGGGCAGCACCGCTACCTGTTCCACCACCCATACCGGCAGTAATAAACACCATATTAGAATCAGCCAACTCTCTTTCAATATCTTCTTTAGCTTCTTCTGCAGCCATTTTACCGACTTCAGGCCTTGCACCTGCTCCCAAACCTTGAGTAATTTCAAGTCCTAATTGAATTTTTCTGCTTGCAGGATTAAGTGCCAAAGCTTGAGCGTCAGTATTTGCAACTACAAAATCTACTCCTTCTAAATTTTTAGACATCATATTTGTAATCGCATTACCGCCACCGCCTCCGACGCCGATAACTGTTATTCTTGGTTTTAATTGAGCTAGTGCCGCATCGCCGACAGAGAGTTTTATTGCCATTTTTTTTATCTCCTAATATTAAAAAAAACTAGAATCCGATTCTTGATTGTAATTCTAGTTTCAAATAAATTAAGTTTTAGTTACTAACTAGCAAGTTTTCTTAAACAATTCCAAAATTTTTGCAAAAACCCCATCTGTATTAGAACTGACATTTACTTTTTTTACTATTTTTCTTTCTGAATTATTAACTGCAAACAACAACAATCCCAAAGCAGTAGAAAAAACAGGGTTATGAAGCTCAGCCGGAATATTCTCAATATTACGAGGTCTACCGATTCTAACCTGCTTATCCAAAACCAAAGAGGCAACTTCTCTCATCCCCGGCAACTGTGCCGCACCGCCTGTTAAAACAACTCTGTGAGATGTAGAATTTTTATACCCTGCCTCATCAAGTTTTCTGCCCACAAGCTCAAAAATTTCTTCAATTCTCGGTGCAATAATATTTATCAAATCAGATTTATAAATTTGTTTAATATTGCTGTCATCTTCTTCGCCTACAGGATATACATTTATTATATCCTTTTCGTCTGGACCGATAAGAAAAGCGCAACCATGTCTGTTTTTTATTTCTTCCGCATAATTAAAAGAAGTTGTCAGCCCCAAAGCAATATCGTTTGTAACATTGATTCCGCCAACAGGAATTGAGCCAAAATAAACAGGATGTCCGTTCCTAAAACTGGCAATACTTGTTGTTCCGCCACCAATATCAATAATACTTGAACCCAATTCTCTTTCATCATCAACCAAGCAAGAAAGTCCGGAAGCATAGGCTGAAAAAGCTTTCATATCAACCTCTAAATGAGAACTTTCTACCACCGTTGTTAAATTTTTATACATAGGTCTGGGATAAAGCCCGAGCAAAATATCAACACTTAAGTTTTCACCAAAAATATTGATTGGATTTTTTACTTCTTCACCACAGTCAACGTGATACCCCATTGTTAAAAAGTGAATAGGCTCATTACCTTCAACATTAACTTTCATCAAACCTTTATCTGTTACTTTTTTTACATCTTCTTCCATAACCGGTCTGTTTTTATGAATGCTTATGTTTGAGCTTCTAATCACACTTCTTGTTCTGTCACCGCTAACATTAACAATTACGTTTGTAATTCTCTCATTAGCCATTTGTTCTGCTGTTTCTACCGCATTACACACCGCTATTGTTGCCTCATTAACATCAACAACTGCGCCATTTTTTATACCCTTTGAGGCATTATACCCATACCCCAAAATAGAAACCCTTTTATCTCTCGTAACTTTTGCAATAACACAACAAACCTTTGAAGTTCCAATATCCAAGGCAGCAACAATCGGCGATTTGTTAAAAGAGTGACTCATTCTAACCCCATATTTTTCTTATTTATTAACTACGAAATCTCTAAAAGACTTATCTACTTCTACGACAAACCTATTTTCGTACCTTAAATCAAAGGAAGTTAATTTACGCTTAAAAATTCCTTGCCTTTTATTTAATAATGCAATTTTTTGATATGCTTTATCAAAATTCTTTTCTGGTAATTTCACAATAACACCATTGTCCAAATTATCAAAAATCAAATCCCATCTTCTTTTAGAAACATATATAGCTGCCTTAACTCTTGAATAAAGTTCTCCATCAGTCTCTAAAACTTTCAACAATTCCACCATATGATGCGGAGCTTCTTCTCCTGTTAGCACTAACATATTGCGATCAGGTTCAAAATCTTCAACCTCAATAACATTACCTTCCGTATCAATCGGATAGTATCTTCCCTCATATTGCCATATAGCTCTTACTTCTCTTTCTTTTATATCTATCAAAATATTATTAGGGAAAAAACTACGTTTTATAACACAATTCCTAACCCAAGTAAGTTGCTCTATTCTTTCTTGAAGGCTAAAAATATCAACGCCCAAAATACTTTCATTTTCGCTCAAATTCAGCGCTTGAACCAAATCATCATAAGACGTTCTGTAATTTCCTTCCACAATCACATCATTAACATTCATACCATGCTTAGAAGAAAATCTATACATTTCATCAACAAATTTCTGAAATTTTAGCGACAATACATTATCCCTAAAAGTAACCGCTATTGCACACAATAAAAACACCCCGAAAAAAATCGTCAAAACACCCATAAGCCTGTATCCCCACTCACACTCCGGATACACAAACTTATCTTTGTTTTTCAAATCATTAGAAGCAGTTTCCACCATATAACCTTACCTTTTTACCCCCATACGTCTTACTTCCCACTCTAAAGTAATGGAAGTTTTTTCAAAAACTTTTTGAATAATCATTTCTCCCAATTTTTCAATATCTTCAGCTGTCGCATTACCGTTATTGATTAAAAAATTTGAATGCATCTGAGAAACTTCCGCACCTCCGACTTTTAACCCTTTACATCCTGCATCTTCTATCAATTTCCAAGCAGACAAACCATCGGGATTCTTAAAAGTAGAACCTGCCGTTCTCTTATTTATAGGTTGATGAGTTTCACGATATTTTTTATGTTCGTTAAACAGTTCCTCAATTTCTTTTCTCTCTTTTGTCACGCACTTAAAACTAGCCTCCAAAATAATCCAGTTTTCCGGAAACGTACTTGACCTATACGAAAAATTAAAATCATCTTTTTCAACTTCGTGAATTTCTCCCCAATCATTCATAATTTTGGCACTTACCAAAACTTGAGATACATTTCCACCAAAGCAACCTGCATTTGTTCGCAACAATCCGCCTATTTTACCCGGCACAGATGTAATAAACTCCATTCCGCCAACAGAATTTTCAAGCATAAATTTTTTCAAATCGCTGTTATTAACTCCGGCACCCACTTTCAATACACCATCCTCTAAACGGATTTTCTTAAAATTAGGATTATCAAGTTTTATCACAACTCCCATAATTCCGCCGTCACGAACCAAAAGGTTAGAACCCCCTCCGATAATTGTAACAGGAATACTTTCCGGTTTTTTTAATAAAAACAACCTCAAATCATCTTCGTCTTCAGGCAAATATAAAATTTCCGCAGGCCCTCCGACTCCAAACCAAGTATGTTTTGAAAGTTTGACATTCTCAAGATATTTACCTCTAACCTCCGGCAAACTGTCTTTTAATTCACTTGATTTATTAAACAAACCCTCAAACATTTTTATTATCTCCTTTTTTTATTTATTATCCGTTATCTTTATCTTCTGCCACGGCATTCTTTCTTGTTAAAGCCAATAGCATTCCCATACAAATACAACTGGCCAACATTGATGAACCACCATAAGAAACAAATGGAAGTGTCATACCTTTTGCCGGAATAAGTTTTAATGATGAACACATATTAACGATAGCCTGTCCACCCAAAGAAGCCGCTAATCCCGAAGCAGCATACATTTGAAACAAATTATTGTCTTTCATAGATGTCAACATTGTTCTAACCACAATCACACCAAACGAAATAACAATAATAGTTGTAAGCCAAACCCCGTATTCCTCACCAGCTAAAGAAAAAATAAAGTCCGTATGCACATCAGGCAAACTCATCTTTATTACACCTTCTCCGGGTCCTCGTCCCATTAAATTACCATTTGCAAACGCATCCATAGATTTTTGAATTTGCGAACCTATTTCATTTTCTGTAGCTAAAAATCTGTCTATTCTGTCTTTAACGTGCGCCAAAAACAAATAAGCCCCACCGATTAACAATACACCTACCAATCCGAAACATCCGAACAACCAAAAGGGGATTCCGGCCCAAAGCATTTGACAAACCCAAACTCCGGTAATTAAAAGTGTCATACCCAAATCAGGCTGTAAAAATACCGAACAGGCCGTTACCACAAACAAACATGTAGCAACTTCCATACCCGGAAAATCATCAGTTCTTTTTTTGGCATCTAAAAGCCAAGCCGTCACCACAATAAAAGTAGGCTTAACAAATTCTGATGGTTGTAAAGAAAAGCCGGCAAATTTAATCCAACGTTGTGCACCTTTTGCCGCATCACCTACAAAATACGTTAAAACAACACCTGCAAAAGCACCCAAAAAACCCAAAATAGCCAAGCGTCTGATTGTCCTCATACTTTGCATAGATATCCCAATCATCAGAACGATACCCATACAAATAAACACACCTTGTTTTTTTACAAACGAAAACTCATCAACCAATCTATCACGATGAGCAGCACTGGGACTTGCAGATAAAACAAGCATAATACCGACAAAAATCAAAAACATTGCCAATGAAAAGTTAATCTTATCAACTGTCCACCACCAATTAGCTATTCTGCCTTTATTATGTCTTGTTAAAAACGTCATATCTTTCCCCTAAATCAAGGACAATAGCCCAATAACAGATGCCAACAAAGTTACACCCCAAAAACTATAAACAACTTTATTTTCGCTCCAACCGAGTTGCTCAAAGTGGTGATGTATAGGAGCCATACGGAAAAAACGTTTACCTGTTTTCTTAAAATATACAACTTGAATTATCACAGACAAAGTTTCAACCACAAACACAATTCCAACAACAGCAAGCAAAATCTCGTGTTTTAAAATAACAGAAACAACACCCAAAACCGCCCCCAAAGCAAGAGAACCGGTATCTCCCATAAAAATTCTGGCCTTTTTGATATTAAACCACAAAAAACCGATACAACCGCCTACCAAAGAAGCACATACCACACTCATTTCATAACTTTTAGGAATATAAGGAATAGATGATTCATTAAACAAAGGATAACCTGTTGCAAACGCAACCACCATAAATACGCTAAATACAATAGCGAGCATACCGCCGGCCAAACCATCCAATCCGTCACTTAAATTAACTGCATTTGAAGCTCCTGCAATAACCACCAACGCAAAAGGCACATACAACCAAGACAGTTCAAGACTAAATTTCAAATAAGGAATAAATAAAGTGCTCTCAATAGAGTTGGGAGTTGCCGCCCCAATAACATTAACCGCCAACACCGCAGCCATAAATTGAATAAACAACTTAACCTTTGCCGTCATTGCATTTGGTGTTTGTTTTTTTACCTTCACATAGTCATCAGCAAATCCGGCAAGACCATACACAACCAACACCAACATAGAAATCCACACAAAATGGAATTTTACATTAGCAAATAAAAGCATACTGATTATACTTGAACCAAGAATAAGAATCCCCCCCATTGTCGGAGTTCCTTTTTTTTCTTTAATATGACTTTGTGGTCCGTCTTTTCTGATTGGCTGACCGGTTTTACTGATTTTCTTAATATAGTTAATCAAGCTTCCACCACATGCCAAAGATAACACCAAAGACACCAAAAAAGCCATACCTGCTCTTAACCAAACAGTTTCAGGACTATAAGACAAAAAAGACCACATTACTCTCAGATTTCCTTAAATTAAAAATAAATTATTAAAAACAAAACAAAGGTATACTTTCAACCAATTTAACAATCAATATCTAAATTAAGTCTTAAAAATTTTAAATTTTAAATATTTTTTTATCCCCTAAAAAAAGCCTGCTGATTTATAAAAGCATAAAATCTACTCCGTTTATTTTTTTTAATTATAAATCATTAATCATAAAAAATATTTATTCTAATCAATTTTTATGTATTGTATACTAAAAAAGTTCATCCGCCAAACTCCACAAAAAAAACAATAACACCTTAGAAATATTAAGATGGTATAAATTCTGTAAGTGATTTTTTAAATAACCCTAAAGTACAAGAAAAAGCTATTCGCGAATTATTGAAAAAGAATTATAATTATATGATTAATTATAAAGTGCTACATCTGTTAGGAAATATTCTTTCGGGAAAAATTGCAGATTTTCCAATTACTATATCAGGGATGTTGGCTGCATCCCATAAAGAAGGTGGACCGATGACTGCAAAATATTTAAAATCTCTTGAAAAAAATAAAGATGGATTGTATTATCTTCCATATCATAAATATAAAGGTAATACATTGAGGAGTTTTCTTGCAATTGAAACACGTTTACGCGAATTTTCTAATCTTAATACTGATAATTAGTATTGTTTTGGGTTTATCTTGTGGTAAGGTTATGGCTTTACCACAAGATTGGCCTTGTTTTGATTTTGAATTAAATAAGCTTGAAACAATAACAGATAGCAAAGATGAATTTGAATATAAATATAAAAGTGAAACATCTTTATACACTGTAGAGATTAATTTAATAGGAAATCATCTGCATCCAAATTTATTTGCAAATTGTGGAACATCCGGTTGTAGAGGTATTGTTAGTGATAATAAAACAGGTAAATCTGAAAATTTAAGATTTTTCTGTGAATCTTATAGTGATAATTATTCAAAGGTAATATGCCGTATAGCAAAAGGAGATGAATTTATTTTTAATAAAATTGATGGAAACTACCAAACAACTTATTGTTCTAATAATAAAAAGAAAATACTAACATTTAATAAAGATAAATGTAATGCTTGTCATTGTGTGATTTACGGAAAAGGTGATAATCAAACACAATTAAAAATGGGATGTGATTTTAGGGATAATGTAGCACATTGTTTTAGCTATAATGGATATGAAGAGTGGCGTAATTTTGAAAATAATGAGAACGATTTTAAGAATTGTGTAAATTTAATATCTGATTAAAACCTAAAACCATCATTTTTTGCATCTTCAATATTTGCTTTGGTACTATTGATTGCTTTTATTTCAGGAATTTCTCTTTCACAATATTTATAAACAGATTGAGCTACAGAAATGTTTGTTGTTTGAGCATTGGCTTAAGATTTGGGATTGATTTTCGTTTCACTCAATCTAACTGGCGTTCGTAAACTAAAGTCTACCGGCGTTCTTACGCCAGCCTCTTGTCGGTACTCTCCCCCTTCTCTGGGCTTCAAATCCGACATTCATAATCATAAAAAAAAAGCCTACCACAAGGATAGGCTTTCTTTAATTGGCGGAGATGTAGGGATTCGAACCCCAGGAGGACTTGCGCCCTCGTCTGATTTCAAGTCAGGTGCAT
>JAFYWO010000127.1 GCA_017557925.1 Alphaproteobacteria bacterium
AAACAATTCACCGGATTGTTTTTTACACCTCAGCCCGCCGCTGACACCATTTTTTTATGCAAATTTTTTGTATTGGCGGAACTCAAACCAAGGTTCGTTCTTGCTCGTAAGTGTTGAAAGTTCAACACTAACTCGCTTCGGTCACTCGGATTGTTTCCATTTGATTTTGTTATGTTTTTTTATTGAAAAAAATCTTTGTTTTTGATATAATACTATATGTTTTAATTTAATGGGGGGTGGTATGAAGAAATTAGAAATAGGTAAATGTATTGCAAGCGCCGGTATAGGTCTTGCTTTAGGTGCCGGTATATTAGGAATTTCAAGAGAAGAATTAAAAAAAGAGCTTAAAAAAGATAGTTGGAAAGGTTATGAAACAATAAACGGACTTGGTAAGGCTCCAAGAATTAGAGATTTAGAATATCAAAATGATACAATTACTAAAGAGAGATATGAGAGTGGGGATTATTTTGATGCAAATGCGTATTTTACTTCTGGTGGAGTGAATACGATAACAGATAATATATATGCAGTAGAAGGGGGTGATAAAGATGATTATATGAATAAGTTAGCCGTTTTGGCGCATGAAGCAGAGCATATGCATCAATTTGGAAGAGTGAATCTTTATTATTCAGAAATGGGATTGTGGCAGAGTTATAAATTATATTGTTATCAGGAGATAGGAGCTAATATTGCACAGGGTTTACAATTAAGGGCAATGTATAAAGAAGCTAAAAATGATAAAGAAAGAAAAGAAATTATAGAATGTGGTAAAAGTACGAATTGTTGGCTATATTTTTCTATGTTGGAAGATGGTGAGATTAATCCATTTAGTAATAAAAAAGAAGATTTTGATGAAGAGATGGAATGTCTTGTCAATGGTGTAGCTGTGGTTTGGCCAGATGATTTGGATAGAATTTATCACGAGAGGTTTATGGGAGATATAAATATTTTTAGCAAATACAGAAATGTTAAGGAAAATGAAGATAATTATAAAAAAGGAGTTAGTCTGATGCTAACCATAGGGGGGATTGATTTTTCTAAATACCTGAGGAATGGAAATGTTGAGTTTTGGTATGAGCCGGATAGAATCTTTACTATGACAGATGATGTAAACTCTAATCTTGGAAAATACTTGAAACTCTTAAAAGACGGTGATGAACTCATAAAACAAGGAGTGGATGTTCAAGAACTTTTGCCGATTGGCGGAGAGAAGTTTCATTATTTATTGTTGAATAAAGATAAGGAATTAGAGAAGTTTAGTTTGGAACAAAGGTATAATCTTTATGTTAATGATTTTTTTGCAAGACATATACGAGATGGGTTAGAAGAAGATAATTATAAGATTGATGCTCAAGATTTAAGAAGTAATTTTGAAATTATAGCAAAATGTGAAGATATGTTGAGCGTTTCTGATAGCATTATAGCTGAAATCAGTAAAGAAAATGCTTGTGGTTTAAAAGCAAGTGATGAAGAATATCAACAAAAATTAAGAAAAATTTGGACTGTTGAGAGGTGTTTGGGAGACCGTAAATTTTGTTTGTTAGATAGTTTAGATGGTAATGAAAATGTTTTGGATTTTAGTCAAATGGTTGCAGATCCAAAAATTTTGAAGGATAAAGATAAATTTGATGGTCAATTTATTGGTAAAGTGATACAAAATTTAAAAAGTGAGATTAATAAATTAAGAGAAATAACTGCTAAAAAAGAAGAAAATGTATTTGTTGATGTTAGCAATGTACAGCATCAAAATAAACCAAACTATGATTATTATAAGGGACAGGGCAGGCGTTCTAAGGTTTATACAACAAGTGAGGTTGTTGATTTGAGGAGCGATTATCTTGCAAAAGAAAGAAAATCTCGTATAGGAGAAGGTAAAATAGAAGATGATTATAATGTATATACGGTTGAAATGTCAAAATCCCAAAATGCTAAAGTAGAACCTGAAGAAAATGCTTTGAGTGTGGATAAAGATGAAAAAAATAAAAAGGAAAATAATAATATGACAGCTTTCGTATTACAACAAACAAGAAATGGCAGATAAAATGATAATAAAAGATGAAGGATATGTATTAAATGCGCAAAAGTATGGGGAAAATGCGTGTTTGGTAAGTATATTTTCTAAAAATAAAGGTAAAATAGTTGGCTATTCAACAGATGGCAAAAGCAAGAGATTAAGAGGAGTTTTTGAGGCCGGTAATAAGATTTTTTTTGAAGCAAGTTTCAGATTGGAAGAAAATATGAAAAGGATTTTCAGGGTTGAACTTGTGGAGGCTAATGCTGTTAATATGATGATGGATTTTAAGAGATTGGAATTGATGACGGCAGTTATTCCTTTTATGATGAAAGTTTTGAACGAAAACGAAGAAGTGTATCCTTTATATGAGGTGGCTGAGAAATTTTTTTCGGCTCAAAATCTTAAAGAGATGTTTATGTGGTATGCTTATTTTGAGTTTTATTTGTTGGAGTATTTAGGTATTTCTTTATCACTTGATTGTTGTGCAGTTACCGGATGTTTGGATAATCTTATGTATGTGTCGCCTAAAACAGGTAAAGCTGTTTGTGCAAAAATTGGAGAGCCATATAAAGATAAATTGTTTTTGTATCCGAAATTTGTTGTGGATAAAAACTATACACCTTCTTATATGGAAATTTTTAATGTGCTAAAAATGACAGAGTATTTCTTGAAAATGAACTTTTTTAAGTTTCATAATGTCAAAATGCCTGAAAGCAGAGAGCGTATTTGGCAGTTGATAGAAAAAGAAATGGATAAAAATAATGAAGTAATCGCTTGAGGAAATAATGGAAGATATATTAGAAGAAGAACGTGTTTATGACGTAAAATTAAAAGAAGAATTAAGTAAGCGTTATTTGTCATATGCAATGTCTACTATTGTTGCACGTTCACTTCCTGATGTAAGAGATGGTTTGAAACCTGTTCATAGACGTTTGATGTATGCTATGAGACAGTTAAAATTGGACCCTAAATCAGGTTTTAAGAAATGCGCCAGAGTGGTGGGTGACGTTATTGGTAAATACCATCCTCACGGGGATAGCGCTGTTTATGGTGCAATGGTTAGGCTTGCGCAAGATTTTTCTGTCAGATATCCTCTTGTTGATGGGCAAGGTAACTTTGGTAACGTAGACGGAGATGGTGCTGCGGCAATGCGTTATACTGAAGCAAGATTAACAGATTTTGCCATAGCGCTTATGGAAGGGTTGAACGAAAACGCCGTTGACTTCATGGATACATACGACGGTGAAGAACAAGAACCTATTGTTATGCCGGCTGCAGTGCCTAATCTTTTGTGTAACGGAACTTCCGGTATTGCGGTGGGAATGGCTACAAATATTCCTCCTCATAATTTGAGTGAAGTTGCTGATGCGTTGTTATATTTGATTAAGAATCCTGAATGTGAAATAAAAGATTTGGTTAGGTTTGTTAAAGGGCCTGATTTTCCTACCGGCGGATATATTATTGCAGATCAAAAAGCTATCATTGATGCATATACTTTCGGAAAAGGCTATTTTAGGATTAGAGCAAAATGGGAAAAGGAAGATTTAGGACACGGACAATATCAGATTGTGGTGACAGAAATACCTTATCAAGTAGTAAAATCTAAGTTAATAGAAAAGATTGCTCAGCTGATGGAAGACAAAAAATTGCCTTTACTTTCTGATGTGAGAGATGAGTCTGCGCAAGATATAAGAATCGTTTTGGAGCCTAAAAACAGAGCGGTTGATGCCGGTGTTTTAATGGAGCACTTATTTAAACAAACGGAATTGGAAACAAGGTTTGCGATGAATATGAATGTGCTTTCTTCAGACGGTGTGCCAAAAGTTATGAGCTTAAAAGAGGTGTTAAGAGAATATCTTGACCATAGGCACAAAGTTTTGGTTAGAAAATCTCAATATCGTTTGCAGAAAATTTTGGCTCGTTTGGAGATATTGTCGGGTTATTTGGTTGCATATCTTAATTTGGATGAAGTTATCAGGATTATTCGTGAAGAAGAAGATTCTAAAGCTTGTTTGATAAAAACTTTCGGGCTTACGGATAATCAGGCTGAAGCTATATTAAATATGAAACTTCGTAATCTTCGTAAACTTGAAGAAGAAGAAATCAGAGCAGAGTTTGATGAACTTACGGAAGAAAAGAACGGGCTTGAGGATTTGCTTGCTTCTGAAGAATTACGTTTAAGCCGTTTGAGTGAAGAATTTAACCAGATGAAAGAAAAGTTTGGTAAAAAGACTTTGTTGGGCAGACGTAGAAGTCAATTTGCTGATATGCCGGAAGATATTGATATGCCGATAGAAGCTATGGTTGAAAAAGAACCTATTACCGTTATTCTTTCTCAAAAAGGTTGGATTAGGAGTATGAAAGGTTATATTCCGCTAACTGATGAGTTTAAGTTTAAGGAAGATGATAGCTTGTTGATGGTTATTCATGCATACACTACAGATAAGATTATTTTGTTTGATACGGCAGGTAAGTTCTTTAATATAAATGCTAGCGAAATACCGTCAGGCAGAGGTTTCGGACAACCGGTTAGGTTGATGGTAGATTTGGGTGTGCAAGATAATGTTGTGTCTATGTTTGTATTTGAGAAAGGGGCAAAATATATTGTTTCTTCTGATTATGGGCACGGTTTTGTAATTGATGAAAGTCACATTATTGCGCAAACACGAAATGGAAGAAAAATCTTAAATCTTTCTGATGGTGAAGTTGCAGCATTTTGTAAAAAAATTGAAGGCGATATGGTTGCGGTTGTAGGTGAAAATCGTAAACTTCTTATCTTTAAGTTAGAAGAAATACCATCTATGGCAAGGGGTAGAGGTGTTGCACTTCAGAAGTATCAAGGTTGTAGGATGTGCGATATTCAAACCTTTAAGGAAGAAGATGGTTTTTGTTATAACCGAACAGGTGGTGTTGCTAATGAAAAAGAGCTTTTGACTTGGCTTGGACATAGGGCGCAAGTTGGTAGATTAGTGCCATTTGGTTTTCCAAAAAGCAATAAATTTTTTACTAAATAAGTGTTGATGTTTTAGGTATTAATTTATGGTCGCAAAAATGCTCCTTAGTAAAGAGGAGCTTTTTTATTTGTTGAGAGGTGGCTTTTTTTGTCATCACGAGGAGCGAATGCTCCGTGGTGATCCATAAGTGGAGAGCCTAGAAGGATTTGCTTGATTGTTTTTTAGAGTGGATTGCCACGCTTCGCTCGCAATGACGAGGGAGGATGGTTTGTTGTATACTGGATTGTCACGCTTCGCTCGCAATGACGAGGCGGAGGTAGACTGGATTGCTACGCTTCGCTCGCAATAACGGGGGCGGGTATACCGGATTGCCACGGCAATAAATTGCCTTGCAATGGCGGGGTCGGGTATACTGGATTGCCACGCTTCGCTCGCAATGACGTGAAACGCGTCATCACGAGGAGTGTAAGCGACGTGGTGATCCATAAGAGGAGAGCCCAGAAGAATAAGCTTGATTGTTTTTTAGAGTGGATTGCCACGCTTCGCTCGCAATGACGAGGGAGGATG
>JAFYWO010000128.1 GCA_017557925.1 Alphaproteobacteria bacterium
ATAATAATATCGTTGGTGGACACGAAATTACAATTACTGGAATTGAAACAGACAAAAAAGGAAATAAATATTTTGTATGCAATGATACAGACGATGGTATTACAGCACCTATCAAATATGCTGTGAATGAATTATTACCCAAAATCTTTATAGGTGTTGTTATTTTTATAATTCTTAACAACAATTACTATTACGTTCTAAGCCTAACACTAAATCCTATTTTTGATATGTTGATGATGTTTGTTATGCCGACAGGAGGTAATTCTTGTAGTGGTAGTGAAGGTTTACTTATTGCAAGTGGGGCTGGCGGAAACAGCCCTACGGGAGGAGGACTGCCTGATATAGGCGTATCTATTGTATGCACGGTTCAAGCTATTGAACAAAAAATAAATCTGTTATTTGAATTTGGCGAATGGGCTTTCTGTAGAGGAAACGGACCTGACAGATTGTTACTTATTTTACCTCATCCTATTTATATTATTGACGGAATACTGTTTTATATCGGTGGAATATTCTTTATGGTAGCATATCCGTGGATTATGGCTGATGCAGTATTACAATTAGGTATTGCTATGGCTCTATTACCTTTTGCTATATGCGGTCGTGCTTTTGGTAAAACAAGCGAATATTTATCTAAAGTTTTAGAATGGATATTAAATTCCGCTTTTGTATTTATTTTTACATCACTTGTGATTTCTGTTATTCTTGATTATGTCGGTAGTGTTTTAATGGCTGCAATTACAAACAACCCCTTAACAGATGCGAAAGAAATTTTTACAGACCCGAATAGAGGTTTAGCTTTTTGGGGACCTAATATGATACTTATTATATTTATCTTAAGTATCGGATGGACATATTTACCTCTTGTAAAAAATTTATCTAAAGAGTTTGCCGGAGGAAGTGGTGTTGGTGCGGCTCAAACAATCGGCTCTGCTGCCACCCAAAAAATGGAAAATGCTGCTCATCAAGTTGGTCATAAGGCTGAACATGCGGCTGTTGAAACCGGTAAATGGGCAGGTAGAGGTATAAAAAGGGGGTCAAAGGCTGTTGTTAGATATGGAATGGTAAAAACAGTTAATGCTATGGGAGGAAGTGTAAATATCGGTGGTGTAACTTTTTCTACTACCGGAGGTAATTCTGATGTTTTACAAAGAACTTGGGTTAATCCTCTTAATGGTAGAAAACACGTTATGACTTCCGATAGATACTCAACTACATTTGAAGAATTTAATGGTACCGAACGTATTAAATCAAGAACAGACTTTAAACATAACTTCGCAAATGAGTATTTAATAGATGAAAAGGGAGATGTAAATATTGGTGCTATGAATAAAATATTAAATTCTCCAAGCGCTTTAGCTGACCCTGAGATACAAAAAACACAAACTGCTCAATTTGCTAAAAACGTATTAAAGGCAAAAGGTATAGAAATCGGTGAATATCGGACTTCAGAAAACATTAAAGTTGTTGGTCCGGGAAAAATTGTTGTAGAACAAGTTGACTACACAGGAAAAACTACAACATACGCTATGGAAGTTGATATGGCTACAGGAAGAGTTGCTGTTGCCACTCATATAAAAAATAAAGATGGCAGTGAAAGTTTGACATGGGATAATGGTTTTTCTACCGTAAATATCCAAAAAGATAAAAAAGGAAAAGAAACCTGCACAGCTAAGTATTCTAACAGAGCTCAAGCCCGACATAGCCACTTTAGCGATGAAATGGATTATGATCAAGTAGTAGACAAGACTGGTAAAATAGCAGAAGATCTTGACCCTAGATCCGGAAAATGTAGTCCTGAAAATTCATTAACGCATGGTGCCAACCTTATTCAAGATATTCTTGGAGGAGGAAGAACAGGAGAAGATATACTCGTTAATGATGTATGGAAACAGATGCACGCAAAACACAGCAGTAAATTGTCTACTTCTATTTTGTAATTAATGCAGTTTGACGAATTTAATGTTATGTATAAAGTGAAGTGTTTGTTTAAAAAGTAAGTTTTTAAAGATGAAGTTTAATTTTCATTGACAAAAGTTATACATATTTAAAAAAATTTTATCTTTTTGACTTGCATATTTTTTTGGCAACACTATTATAAAGTAAAGTTTATGTTTATTAGAGGTGATAAATTATGGAAGAAATAGTATTTCCTAATCAGATTAGAATTCAACGCAAGATGCACGGCGTTTCAATGCAAGATTTAGCTGACAAACTAAACATAAGTCTTTCTGCTATTTCTAAAATAGAAAAGGGATATAGACGCCTAAACCAAGAGCAACTTATTTCTGTTGCTGAAATATTAGATTGCTCATTGCAGGATTTATATGTTAATGAACAAAACTCTCAACATGAGGTTGTTATTGCTTGGAAAAAAGAACAAGAACGCAGACAAGAAATAAACAAAAGTAGCGGATTAAAAGTTTTAGGTGCTGCTTTAAGATATATCCGAAATGATAAATCATTAACTTTGATTGAAGTGGCTGAACGTGCAGATATGACCTTATCCGTTTATCATCGTATAGAAATGGGGCAAAGAGAAGTTTCAGACAAAGAATATAAAAATATAGCAAGCGCTTTGAGTATGGATTTAGACGCCTTAAAGACTGAAATAAAAAAACTTGACGAAGCGGGCGCTTTAGAAGAGATTATTACTCATAATGACACAAAATACAAAGTAAATAATATGTCACGTATGATAGCTGAACAAAGTAGTTTTATTGATATTGATACATTAAAAGTTCCAGTATTCGGCATATCCGGAACAAATGGAGCAATCATAATTGATAAAACCTCTTTTTCTAAAGAAGCAACAAAACCGGCAAACTTGTATGAAAAGAGAGATGTATACGGCGTTAGTTTGTGCTCCAGAAGACTTGGTTCTATCTTGTCTAACAGAGCTGTTATGTTCGTAGCTCCGTCTGAAGTTGCAAGTGTCGGTGATATTGCTCTTTATTATAAATCAGAACAAGAAGCCTATGTTGTTAGCGTAAGAGAAGATGAAACAGGACAACTTTATGGTTTGATGTGGAATCCGGAAGAACGTATTTACTTTAACAATGATGACTTCAGCAAAATACACAAAGTGGTTGATATTGCTTTGTAGTGTTTTTTGATTTATTATTTTAATTTTAATTTTAAGTAATTTGTATAGAAGGTATGAGTCGTGGAAAATTTAAATGATGTAGAGTTTGGTAGCGATAAAAACAAGGAAGAGGCCCCGATTTTGGTGGCTCAACGCTATTTAAATATTTATAGACAGGTTCATATTTTCAGTAAGGCGAAACGTGACCAGTTTGATGATGAACTATTGTCCTTACCACCACAAATAACAGACTTTTTTAAAAAAATGCCTGGTGGTCGTCTGCTTGTTGAACATATTGAAGATGTAAAAACAGAACGAGGGATTGCTTTTATAAAAGCAAATAAAGAAGATTTTGCGGAAGGTAGCGGAAAAGGCACCTCTACTCCGACGGTTGTCGCTGGCGGTGTTCCTATGGTTGGCGGAAGCATTACTGTAGACGAATCTTTTGCAGAAAGCTTAGCAAAATCTATGGCTCTTGCATTTAAGCAGAATCCTATGCAAGCAACTGTGAGTGGGGGAAATGTTGCTGGCGGAAAGGTTGATTTCGGCGGTGCTTTTGACGTTATTGCAGAGGAGATAAAATCTTCCAGAGCTTCTTTATTAGATGTATTAAAAGAAACAAGAAGTATCACAGATTCAGTTATTGCCTCTCAAGTGTCAATATCTAGAATTCTTGAAGGTATTTTATCTCAACGAACAAAAGACGATATGGGTGTTGCAGACTTAAACAACAGAATTATTGCTTCTCAAACATCTATTACAAAACTTCTTGAAGGTTTGTATATGTCAAAAGATAATAAATCTACAGCTAACTTTGATTATAAAAAAATAGAAAACGAATTACAAAACTTCAAAGATGAAATACGTCTTGAAATGGAACAAAATCTTAAGAAAATGCAAGAATTACTTTTATCGCATACACAGATAAAAGAAACTCCTTACAATAACAACTCTCGTTATCAAAATAAAGAAAATTACAACGACATGCAAAGCACAAATAATGTGCGCAGTCCTTCCTCTGATAATATTGAAGAAGATGCTGATAAAGTATTTGATGAGCAAGTTGAAAATTTTTCTCAAAATAACCAATTTGATGACTATCAAAAAAAGAAGAAAAAAAAGAACAAACCTTTTTTAGAAACAGATGATGATTTTGCAAATAAAACACAGCCTAAAGAGCAAAATATAAGATTTAATAAAGAGGAAAGATTACAAACAAAAACAAATCCTAGGCAACCTCAAATCAATCAATATGTCCAACAAACAAAACCTAAAAAATTTGAAAAAGAGAAGAGTTTAGAAACAACGCCTTCTTCTTCGGAATTAAGAACTGCTCATCATAATCAAGAAAGAGTTTCATCTCGTTCTGGGATTATTGCAGAAACCGTAAAAACAGCTATTACAAATACAGGAAGCGTTTTATCTAAAACGATTAAAGCTCCTATTGTTGAAAAAAAAGTAATTTCAAACAATGACTTTTCTTTTGATAATAATTTAGACGATATTTTGAATGATTTATCTGATTTTGATGATATGGAAATGGCAAAAGAGACTTCTGTATCTTTTGCGAATGATGTATCAAATTTATCAACAAAAAATGTTATAGAATCGGAAGACGTTATAGCTTTTGAAAAAGACTTTGAGCAAGACACTGAAGAATTCAATTTTAAAGATACATACAGTGATGATGACGGTCTTGACTTTCAGCTTCCGGATTTAAAAGAATCTGAACAAGATAATATTCCGGAAAATATAACTCAAAATACAAACATTCCTTCAGATGATGGTTTAAGTTTTAAGCTTCCCAAGCAAGGTTCAATGGTAGAGAACGGAGAAGCAGAAGTTATGTATGATACGCCTAAAAATTTTGTTGATGATGGTCTAACATACGGACTTCCTGACAATGATGAGGTTTTGGTTGATAATAATTCCTATTCTTCGTTTGAAAGATGTCTTACAAATGACAATTCTTCTTTGGATGACGGGTTGGAATATACTCTACCTGAAGAACCTATTATAAAAACTGATGAACCGGAATTTAATACTTCTTTTGAGGACGAAAGTTTTGAAAGTGACAACATTATTGATTCTTTTGAATTAAATACTCCGGAAGTTGTTGAAGATGATATTATAACAAACTCTTTTGACAATAATGAAGAAGTTTTATCAGTTAGCGATATTTTTGAAGAAAATGATGCATCTTTTGAAACTTCGGTTCAAGAAGATTATGTTTCTTCAGTTTCAGAAAACACAGAATTTTCTGAGCTTGAAGGAATAAGCAAAGATTTCAATGAAGATACTGAGACAAATATCGGAATTGATGAATTTTTATCAGCAAATGAATCTTCTTATGAAGAAACCATAATACAACAACAAGACCCCAGACAAAG
>JAFYWO010000129.1 GCA_017557925.1 Alphaproteobacteria bacterium
ACAAGAAGAAAAAGAAGATGTTGTTTTACCTTTAGAGGTTGATGAAAATCAAGAAGAAACTGAAGAACAAAATGAAGAAGTTGTTACACCTTTGTTTGATTTTGAAAATCAAGATGAAGAAGAGCCTGAGGTATACATTGCAGATTGCACTCTTGAAGAATTGGATGAAATTATCGGAACAAAGCCAGATATGGCAAAAATGTCTTTTATAGAAGATAAAAAATCTAAAAAAATATTAAAACAGTCTTTAGAGAGTAATAAACCTGAAATAGCATTGGCTAATGTTGATGACTTGGTTATGTCATATAAATATTTTGTTGATGATAACCTTAAAAAATCAAAAGCAGATGGCGATAAAGCAGAAGTAGAAGCTGATAAAGCAAGAGATATTTTAGATGCTGTTACAAAAGGACAGTTAGAAGGTGTTTTATTAGATAGTTCAGTTATTACTCCTAATAATATTTTAGCTTTTAGAGCATTGTTGGACAGATGTCCTGATGTAGACTTGAAAGATAAGGTTATTCAAGTTTTAGCTAGTCGTATGGTTGAATTTGATAAGGAAAATTTTGGTGGTAAAACATCGGAAGAATTAAATGAAAATTATACAAAAATTCATAAAGATGCTAAAAACATAAATCCTTTTGCTTTACCTTATAATGAAAACGAAGATGGAGATTTAGACCTTTCAAAGCTTTCTTTTTCTGATGCTGAAGGAAAGTTAGTTTCTTTAGAAAAAGACAGAGAACAAAAATTAGCTATTGCAGAGCTTGCTCGTGAATTAGCGGCTCAAAGAATGGCTAAAAAAGACAGTTACACTAAAGAAGAATTAGAAGCAGAAATCAAAAAAATAACAAAAGAAATTATCGATGAAGCTACTGTTAATGGCGGAGTAAAAAAGGGTGAAAATGGTGGCTATATAATTCCTTCCGATAATGTAGCTAATACTCTTGGTGTTAAATTTAAGTTAGAAGCAGAAAGCTTTAAAAATCGTGTTGGGCAAAAATTTAAGGGAACAGCGTTTTATAAAAATGTTTCTAAAAGAGTTGAAAATATTGATAAAAAGCTGGAAAAACGTTTTGGTAAGGCGTATGTAACCGGTAAAAAAGTTGCAGGATTTATTGGTAAAATTGCGTGGTCAACGGCTAAAACAACTGCGATGTATAGTGTTGCAGGTCTTGTACCGGGCGGTGTTCCTGCTTTAATGGCATATAACTTGTATAAGAACATTAAAAATGCAAGAAAACAAGCCGAAGGTGCAAGTTTTGCTAAGAAAGGAGCAATATTTGCTTCAACAGCTCTTACTTCTGTGATTACATTAGCAGGTATATCCGGAGGTTTGGCAGAAGGTGCAAATAACCTTATAATGTCAGGAAATGCCGGTGGTTTATCTGATACTTTTTCCGGTATATCCAAAAGTATTCACGGAGTTTTAGGAAAAGGTGCTGAATTGGTAGGATGCGAGGGTATATATTCATCAATTACTAATTTACAAGGAGTGGCAAGGGTTGGTGTACTTGCCGGTGCTTCAATGTCTATAAATGCGGTAGATTTATGCTATCAAGGTCTGACACATAGAGAATTAAAGAAAGAGATTAAGCACGCTCAAAAAGGTAGTGATGAAAATATTAAGTCTTTAGAAGACAGAATTGCCGGTATCAGAAGCGAATATGCTACCAAAGGATTTTTCAAACGTATAGCTTTAAGGTTATCTGAAAGAAGATTGAAAAAAGAACTTAATGAAGCAAAACAAATTAAAGATAGCGGTGGATTTGATAAGATTAAAGATTTAGAGAAAAAGTTATCTGAAAATAATGAGAATATTCGTGCTAATATCTGTGATATGGTTGGTAAAGGTGCAGGTTCATTTATCGGTATGGGTATGGCGCAAGCATTGGCTCCGACATTTAATGAGGCTGCTCAAAATATGGCAGAAACAGCAAAAGATTATGTATCTGAAATTAATGCAAATCTAGATAAATACGATTGGGAAAAAGGTTTGCCGAAGTTTGGCTTTGCAGGGCTTGGTATTGATGGTCAAGAAAGAGATATTAAAGTTCCGTTTAGGCCGGAATATAACCCTGATGGTAGAGGTATGCCGGATGATGTCAGTTATAGGACAGAAACATCTCATAATTTAGAAGGTGTTAAAGGCTCTTTGACGGATTTGGGTGATGCAAGAATTAAAGATATTGACAGTTTTGCAAAAGGTATTGCAGATCATACCGGTTCAAAGGCTGAACTTGCAACAATGGCTTGTAAGATGTCTCCGTATGCTTTACAGGAAGTTCTTAAACTTGATTTGCCTGAAGGATCAAATCCTACAACATATAATATGCTTAATTATCTTTCAGGACACGATTTGACACCTGAACAAACCGGCGCATTAAATAAGTTTATAGATAATAATTTTGAAGGTTCAAGATTTAGAACTGAAAACTTTGATGACTGGAAGTCTGCGCCAACTACAGGTCAAACTGCTACAACAAACAGATATGCAGGAGAAAATCTTCAAGAAACAGTTAATAATATAACTAAAGAAGCTATCTTAAAATCAGGTATGCCTCAAAATGATTTGAGCCAAGTTGTTAACGGTGGTGCCGGAACAGATGGTGGTGCAAAACCTGAAGAAGGATGGCGAAAAGTAGATGTGAAAGATACAGGTAATAAGGCTGTTGATGCTCTTAATGATAAATATGCCACAACTAATGATAAGGGTAGCGGATTTAAGTTTGAACCTGTAAATAACGGAACAGAACAAACTCAAGCTCAAACACAGCAACCTAAGGTTATAGTTGTTGAACAACAACCTCAACAAGGTGTTATTATACAAGAACCGGTGCATGGAGTTATCCCTGAGATGAGACCGGCTAATGTTCCATCATTTGTTTGGAATAATATGTCACCGGAAAGTAGAGCTTATGTGGTTGAACACGGATTGATTTATGACCCGATTGCTTCTCGTGGAATTGACAGAGTAGGTGACCCAAGAAATCCTTGTGATGGTTATGCAGGTATATTTACAGATCCGGACCCGTATGCTCGTGATAGTGAAAGAGCGCATATCGTTCCAAATGATATGATGCGTCAAGGTCATTTATGCAAATCTACTTTATACAGTAATGTTTTGGGTATGCAAGAAGGTAAGGAAGATGTATTCTTTAATAATTACGGTTGTCGTCCTGACCCTTATGCGCATGCAAGTATCCTTTCCAGCAGTTACGGAGGATATGCAATTCATAATGACGAGTTGTATAATGGTATATATAAGGCAGGTGCTTTTATTCAAAATGCTACACATATGGTTGGAGATGTAGTACAATTTGCTAAAATAATTGGCAGTTCTATGAATAAGTGTTGATAGTATTTGCAATAATAATCCCCTTGACTTCGGTTGAGGGGATTTTTTTGAGGAGTTTTTTTTGTTATGAAAAGTATTCTTCACTTGTTATCACGAGGAGCGTTTCCCACTCGTCATCACGAGGAGCGTCCCCCTTTTTCGTCATCACGAGGGGGGGTCCCTCACTCGTCATCACGAGGAGCGTAAGCTCAGTGGTGA
>JAFYWO010000130.1 GCA_017557925.1 Alphaproteobacteria bacterium
AGACGGCATCCGTAAAGAATATTACGAAAACGGACAGTTAAAAGGTGAAATAAATTTTAAAGATGGAAAAGAAATAAACAGAACAAACTATTAAAATTTGTTTTATAATTTCTATACAAAAACTCCCTTACTTCTAAAAAATAAGGGAGTTTATATCATAAATCAAAAACTAACACCTATCATTTCTACCTTTATTAAAAGCATTGCTCACAACTTCTTAATAAAATTCTTTATCACTACCGGTTTTACCATTTTCAAGTTTTTTATGCTCTTTCACAAAGTCAACAAACCAACTGGTGTTCTTATTTGCCCAAAAACACCAATAAACATTTGCACAAATCATTAAATCTTTAACTTCAAAGACAAATTTATCAAAAATTACTCCCAAGCCATAAAAGGTTAACAAAACATAAAAGAAATGTTAACATATAGTTAAAATGCCTTTACAAAATAAAAAAATAGTTGTAGCATATAATCGGACATATTTTTAGGTGAAACGCCATGAATTTATTAAAAAATTTTTTTAATCTTACTATTATAGTAGCTAGTTTAACCTTTGCTTCTTTTTCTGCTAACGCTGATACTGACGAAGCTTTTAACTACACTCCTATTCCAACATATTATGATTTTCAAAAAATTGATGCATACCAAACCTGCAATAAAGGTTATATTATGTATAAAGGAGAGTGTTACTTACAATTAAAGTGCAAAAATGGCGGTTACCAAAATTATGACAGATGCGTATGTCCTGAGGGTTGGACAGGTAATATGTGCCAAACCGCTAAAAAATGCCCTTACACCACAAAAACTTGTAAAAATGGTTATTATCCAACCGGAAACACCTGTAAATCAGGCAAAAACACATATCAAGAATGTAAAGAAAACACTTGTAAAGGTTATGATTATGCCAAATGTCCAACAGGTTATGCTGCCCTAAAAACTGAAATGTGCCAATCAGGTAAAACCAAAAAATATAAATGCTCAACCTGTGCCAAAGGATATATTATGTATCAAGGCAGATGTATAAAAGAACTAAAGTGCAAAAACGGTGGTTATCAAGATTATGACAGATGCGTATGTCCTGAGGGTTGGACTGGTAATATGTGCCAAACCGCTAAAAAATGCCCTTACACCACAAAAACTTGTAAAAATGGTTATTATCCAACCGGAAACACCTGTAAATCAGGCAAAAACACATATCAAGAATGTAAAGAAAACCTTTGTAAAGGTTATAATTACACCAAATGTCCAACCGGTTATGCTGCCCTAAAAACAGAAATGTGCCAATCCGGTAAAACCAAAAAATACAAATGCACAACTTGCGCCAAAGGTTACATTATGTATCAAGGCAAGTGTATCAAAGAACTAAAATGCAAAAACGGTCAAGTCCAACAATATAACCAATGTGTATGCCCTAAAGGTTGGACCGGAAACAAGTGCCAAACACCTGTGACTTGCCCATACTCCACAAAAAGTTGCGCAAATGGCTATGAAGAAACAGGAAACACCTGCCAATCCGGTAATACAATATATAAAGAGTGTCGCAAAAATTCTTGTAGCGGTTATAACACATTAGGAACATCTTGCGCCAAAGGTTATAAACAAGAAGGATCAGTATGTTATTCAGGCAACAATTCGTATGTAAAATGTATCGCCAATACTTGTCCTACCACACACAATACAAAAGGATCTTGTAGCAAAGGATATACTCAAGTAGGAGAACCTTGTTATTCCGGAGCAGACACCTACGTTCAATGCCAAAAAACAACTTGCCCCTACTCCACAACAAGTTGCTCCAAAGGTTATGAAGAAACAGGAAACACTTGCCAATCCGGAAACACAATATATAAAGAGTGTCGCATAAAATCTTGTAGCGGTTATACCATAGGCTCTTGTCCTACAAATGCTAAAGATTGTTCTACTTGTTACCGTGGAGAAACAGAAACCTATAAATTCACCCAATGTAAAGACGGTTGGACAGGTGCGGATTGTAATACCATTATAAACTGTGATGATTTTGAATTTTATGCTTGCCCTATAAATAGTATCTGTAAGCAATGTATTTCCGGAAATAGCACAAAATATAAAATAACAGGCTGTAAAGAAGGCTGGACTGGTTCAGATTGTGAAATTGCCCAAACCTGCCCCTATAACACAATAACTTGTCCGGAAGGCACATCAGAAACCGGAAACACCTGTAAATCCGGCAATACCACCTATGTTGAATGTGCTAAAGATTGTTCATTATACCCATTAACAACTTATCCATCTAATTGTCAAGAAATTCAAACTTGTATTTCAAACAACACCACAAAATACAAATGTAATAAATGTCGTGCAGGATATGGCCGCAATAAAAAAGGAGAATGTGTCCAACTTTCAGACAATATTGTCTTAAAAAACAGCACCATCAATAACGAAAACAAAACCAAAGTCAATGATAATTATGCTCACGTCTATGGTATGAAAAACACGGAAGACACCTACAACTCTTATTCAAGCAAAGACGCTAAACTTAACATTACAAACAATTCTGATGGTAGAACTTATGGTATATACTCTGAAGCTTCATCTTACAATGCCTACACTCCAACAGATATAGCAAACGGATACATTAGCATAACCAATACAGGTAACGGCGATACTTTTGGTTTATACGGCAAAACAGGTGCAACAAACGCCAAAACAGATACAGGTTTTGCACAAGGAAACATCAGCATTGACAGCATAGGCAACGGTAATGTTTACGGTATGTTTACAATGTTTGCCGAGTTTAATGAAAATCAAATAATTTCTGATGTTTTAACCAAAAATGCCGAAGCCGAAGCAGGAGATACCATCGCTTCAATATCTATTAAGAATCAAGGAGAAGGTGTTGTTTATGGTATAAATGCTGGTTCAACTGGTATAAATGCTCTATCAAACACCGGTTTAGCAAATGCAACCATAGATATAGAAAACATAGGCAACCGCAACGTATACGGTATGTATGCGGAATACTTAATTCAAAACTCAACATCCAATCGTTCAAACGCAGATGCTGAAATAAACATTAAAAACACGGGTAACGGTAATGTTTATGGTTTATATTCCAACGGGTATGCACACAATGTTGCAGGTTATAGCGAAGCCACAACCTCTGGTTCAATAAATATAACCAACAAAGGAAACGGTGATATTATAGCCATCACATCTGCAGACCAATATAATACAGATGCTTTCAACAAAGATAAATTCTATTTTACCGATATTTCTTCATATCATTTATACAATGCTCGCGCCAACAATGCTGATGCCACAGCAAACATATATATCAAAAACGAAGGCGACGGAAACATTAAAGTGTTTAACACGATTCTAAACAACGACACCACATTTAGCCAATATGGGGGAAATATTACCTATAACACATACGCTTTCAATAACGGAACAGCCAAAAGTAATATTAAAATAGAAAACACCAATTCCAGTGAAAAAGAAAAGTCCATTACTTTATCCGGAGAAACATTAAACTTAGCTTATGCCGAAAAAGGCGGTAAAGCCATAAACAATATATAAATCATCAATACCGGCAACAATAAAATCTCTTTATCAGAATCCAAGCACGATTCTACTGCCAGAATAACTGCCAACAAAGAAGGTATTGTTGAAAATAATATTATCATAAAAAATACCGGAGACAGCCAAATAGACCTCCCTATTTCCATAACATCAACAGAAAACAGCTCTGTAAAAAACACCATAGATATAGAAAACAACGGCGAAACAGATATAGATATTACCATAAACGCCACAACAACAAACAACAAAAAGATTGAAAGTTCTGTTTTTGTAAAAAATACGGGTGATGGAGAGATAAATATCACCAATGACTTAGGTAATAATTCAGAAGAAATAATAAGCACAATCGGTATAGAAAATACCGGTAACAACAGTATCTATAGCTTAAAACGTTATTACAATGCACTATCAGACATTGACAGCCAAAAATCAACAGGCTTAATATCTGTTATAAACAATGGTATCGGCAATGTTTGCGGTTTATATGGAACATCTAGTACCTATAACTCAAAAGCTAATAACAATAGCACCGCAACTGGCACAATAAATATCAAAAACACTGGCGATGGCAATGTTTTTGGTATGTATGCAGGAGATTATTCTACCTATAACGCTTATGCTAATGGCTATGGCTATGCAACCGGCATAATAGATATCACAAATACAGGTGATGGCAATGTTTATGGTATGTTTGGAAAATCTAGTGCTTATAACGCCTATACTAATAACAATAGCACTGCAACCGGCACAATAAATATCAAAAACACAGGCTCCGGCAACTCTTATGGTATAATATCTAGATATGCCTACAATATGACTAATAACGATGAATCATCTACCATAGAAATGGTTAATAACGGCAACGGCTTAGCTGTTGGTATG
>JAFYWO010000131.1 GCA_017557925.1 Alphaproteobacteria bacterium
CATAAGTTTTTTTGCAACTTCCTCACCACTTTCACCTTGTGGTTTTTCAAGTTTTGAGTGTTGCAATAACTTGAATATATAACGAAGGTCAACTACAGCTTCATGTTTAAGGTACTCTGTATATTCCATCGGTAAAGTATCTTCATGAGCCAGCTCTTGTATTAACCTGTCTGTTTCATACAAAAGTGTTCCGTAAGCTGTTGCTACTTTTAATGTTCTGTCTATGTGTTTGATGTTATACATTTCTTCTTTGGGGATTTCTTTTATTTCATCCTTACTAAGACCTACAGTTCTGAAATCTTCTAAAATCTCCTTCAAATAAGACGGATTTTTTAAATATCCATCTTCATCTGCTTTGTATACATAATATGCAGGAACACCGGTCAAATGTTTTAGAGTTCTTGAAATGTAGTCTGCTTTAGTCGGCGCAGAAATGAGTTTTATATCAATACCTTGACCTTGACGGGAAATAACAGGACGACTTTGACGTTTTATGCTCTCGCCCATTCCTTCTATCGCTTGGTTTGCAGTTCCTAAAAGTAAGAATGTTTCAGGAATATCTTCTCGGCGAATTGTATATACTTTATTATCTGCACCTTCCAATTCTAATTTATCTTTACCAGGCTCTGAAAAGAATGCTTGCATTGTTAATAATCCGTCATCTTCCGGTAAACGATTGTATTCATCAAGAATAACCATTCTACCATAGTTCGGATTGGTTTTATCAAACAAAGCTTCAATTAACGGACCGTTTGTGGTTGTGATACCTACATTTCCATTTTCTTCTTTATAGTTAATTCCTTCTCTTTGGATAATCTCATCGCAAACACGCTCTATTACATCTGCAGAGGCATCTGTATTATTCCAGTCTATTGCGGTTATTCTTTTACCATCTCTAGTCTCTTGAGTGCAAAAATCATTACCTAAAACGCTTTTTATGTACGCTACGGTATTTGGACTAAATTCCTTTTCTCCGATGTTGGTAGAGTAAATATAAGCGTCAATACATTTTCTTTTGCTTGATTTGCTGACGCCTATTTGAACTTTTTTGAAAATTTCTTCCGCTTCTCGTAATTGTTGGCAGTTAATAAGCATTGCACCTTTTGGGTGAACAATTTCACCAAGTGCTTGCATCATAAATGTTTTACCATTACCAGGGGTTCCGATTGTGGTATACGCATAACTCTTTTGGCTTTTTCTGCCATTATTCTCGCTCTTGGTCCTAACAGGGTCCAACCTTGTTAAAAGTTCAACCATTTCATCTAACATATTAGGATCTGATTCAACTTTTCGTTTGAACATACCATATATTACATCATCACTTTCTTCACGGTATGTCGGAATATAAAAGGCATCTTCCTCAGAGTTAGCCCATACTACACGACTCTCAACTTCTGTCTCGCCATTTGCGTTCTTTACGGCATATTCTTCGCATTTTATCGGTATAGGATATTCTTCTGTTCCTATCTTGATATATCTAAGCTCTCTCATTTTAACTCCTTTTATTTCCTATCATTATGTTACTTTATCATATTTTTTTGTAATTGACAAGATATTTAGTAATCAAATTCTTTATCATGTCTTGTTTTTATATTTTTTAAGCCTTCTTCTAATATTTTTTTCTTAACTCCGTTAACAACCTTTTCTTCTACTTGGCTATCTTTTATACGTTTTGTAAGAAGTTCTACAATTTTTCCGATTATAACGCTATTGTCTTCATTAGAAAAAACTCCATCAACATAATTAAGTTGTGTAGAACCTTTAGACTTCATATAATCAATGAAAGGTTTAGTATAGTTATGCCATCCTCCGTCTACAAAAAGCCAGTCAAAGGTTAAATACGGATTTTTACTAACCAAGCCTTCAACACATTTGTTTGGGTATGCATTATTCAAATCACTCATATTACTTAAACGGTAGTCATTATTTCCACCATCCGTTATCGGAAAAACGTGAACAAATCCGCTTGTTTTATTAGAGTTTTTACCCATGTGCTCAGCAACATCTTTAAGTGATGTATAGATTGCCGGAACTAGGTGATCACAACACCCTCTTCCGTTTATTCTTCTTACGACATCTAATTTTTGGGATATTTCTTTGGTGGACATTCCGGGCTTTGCAACCGTGGTAGGGGCGGGTTCTCCCATTATATAAATGAAAGCGTTTACTTCTTTTATATCTCTTGTTGCTTCATACATTATACAAGCGGCAGCAAATGCACTATCAAATGGCCTACCATACATTGAACCTGAACCATCTATCAAAAATACAAAATTACTTTCTTCCAACTCTGTTTTTTCTATAATCTCGTCTTTATCGTATTTTCGTTTTGATTTATATACTTCAAAATCGTTTATTCCTATATACGGATCTTTGCCTCGCAATTTCTTTGTCAACTTCATCTGACTGTTAACATCAATGCTTCCTGCGCCATTATAAGGAATAATTGTTTTTTCTTGTTTTATTTGTTTATTACCACGACGGATACTATCTAATTTCTTTTGAGTTATAATCTTTTTTATAAGAACTCTGGTTTTACTTATTTCGGTTTTATATTGTCTTACATACTTTTGATATTCATCATAACTTCCAATAAGTGCTTCAGAAGCAATACTATCATCAAATAAACCGCGTC
>JAFYWO010000132.1 GCA_017557925.1 Alphaproteobacteria bacterium
AACATCTTTTACAAAATTTGCAATAATGTCTATTATGGGCGGAATGTTTATTGCATTAGGTGGTCTTTTAACAGTCGTTGTAGCTGGTGGAATGGGCGAAATTGCTCTAAAAAATATAGGTTTGGTCAAGTTTACAGCAGGAGCACTGTTTCCTGTTGGCTTGATTATGGTTTCTGTAGCAGGGGCGGATTTATTTACTAGCGATTGTGCAGGTATGACTTTGTCTACCATGCAGAAGAAGACACTTTTTAGAGATTTAATTAAAGTTTGGGTTTTATCTTATGTTTTCAACTTTGTTGGTTCTCAATGTATAGCATATTTTATGGCCTACAAAACAGGGATATTAAATACTGATGCAGTTAATTATTTAACCGGATTGGCTAATGGTAAGCTTAAATATTCTTGGGATACAGTATTCTTAAAAGGTATCGGAGCTAATGCACTTGTTTGTTTAGGAACATGGATGGGATATGCCGGTAAAGATATTATTGGTAAATCTCTTGGAATTTGGGTGCCTGTTATGCTTTTTGTAACTTTGGGATACGAGCACTCTATTGCTAATATGTTCTTTATTCCAACAGCAATCTATTCAGGAGCTAATATTACTTGGGGACAGTTTATTATAGATAACCTTATACCCGCAACAATTGGTAACATTGTTGGTGGAGCTGTATTTATCGGTTTGGCTTTTGGTTATATTTATAATAAGAAATAATTAAAAAAATAATCGTCTGTGTTTTATGGATTTTAGTGATTTTTACTTTGGTAATTGTTATTAAAATCCATATTTTTATTGTTAAATAAAGTATAAAAAACAAATTTTGCGCAAAACATAATGAAATGCGCTCAAATATTTGTTAATTGCTATGTGTATTTATATGATTAGCAAGAGTATAGTGTTTTAATGCCTTGTTTTTCCAAAACTTTTGCTATTTCTTCAATATTATCTTTTGAAGGTTCAGGTGTATCTTTTAATTGATATGGAATATTTAGAGCATCCCATTTATATATGCCATTTTTGTGATATGGAAGTATTTCTACTAATTCTATATTAGAATATTTTTTTATTAGAGAAGCAAAGCTGTTAGCATATTCAATGCTATTATTTATATCAGGCACAACAACCCAACGTACCCACGTTCTTATATTTTTTTGTGATAAAGCTTCCAGAAAATCCATATTTTTATCATTTGATAAACCGGTTAAAAGTTTGTGTTCGTATGGAACAATATGCTTTACATCCAACATAACCAAATCAACATTATTTAGGATTCCTAAAGTATCATCATCTATATTAGTTGTGCCGGCTGTATCTATAGCAATATGCACACCTTGGCGTTTTAATTCCTTTAATAGTGGAAGTAATGCTTTTTTTTGAACCAAAGGTTCACCACCTGAAAATGTAACTCCACCTTTAGAAAACTTCATAAATGCAGTATATTTTAATACTTCATTTAACAAAGTTTTTGCACTAACCACTTTGCCTGCATTAAATTCCCAAGTGTCAGGGTTGTGGCAGTATTTGCATCTTAACGGACATCCTTGCATAAAAACAACAAAACGAATACCGGGACCATCAACAGTTCCTGCGCTTTCATAAGAATGTATTCTTATATTTATATCATCTAAATTGTCCATTAAAACCTCTTCAAAAACAAGGCGATCCGGATAAAAATCCAGATCGCCTGATTTTATATATTAATTATTAAATTTTTTCGTGGAAGGTTCTTGAAATAACATCAAGTTGTTGTTCACGAGTTAATTTAATAAAGTTTACTGCATATCCGGATACACGGATAGTTAATTGTGGATACTCTTCAGGGTGTTCCATAGCATCTTGTAATGTTTCACGATTTAATACGTTAACATTGATGTGTTGTCCATCATTACCACAATATCCATCCAATAATCCAACAAGGTTATCTACTTGAATATCACGAGTTTTACCCAAAGAATTTGGTATAATAGTGAATGTATTTGAGATACCATCTTGTGCATGTTGGAATGGTAATTTTGCAACAGAGCATAAAGATGCAATAGCACCGTTTGTGTCACGACCATGTAATGGGTTAGCACCTGGAGCAAAAGGAACGCCTGCTTGACGACCATCAGGAGTTGCACCTGTTTTCTTACCATATACAACGTTAGATGTAATTGTTAAGATAGATTGTGTTGGAACAGCATCTCTATAAATTGGAAGACGACGAATTTTATCCATGAATTG
>JAFYWO010000133.1 GCA_017557925.1 Alphaproteobacteria bacterium
AACACTTTTAGACTTACTTTTGGAAGAAAAAGAAAATACAAACGACGAAAGCGTGCAAAACATCTTCGCTTATATTTCCAAATTACAAGAAAAAATTGCACAAAAAAAATCAAAAATGAAAACTCTGTCCCTATTAGCACACGCTTCAAAACTCAAAAAAAACTCCTCAAAAGAAATAACTTTAAACACAACGTTTGCCGACGGCACACCGACGGCAAACCGAACAGATAATATAAGAAAAGAACCAAAAGAAATAATAAATAATTTAATTAATATAAATATAAAAAATAACTTTTCCAAAAATGAATTTTCAAATGATTTGTATATTTCACCTGTCATAAAACAATATCACATTCCATCGGTTGAAGAAGTAAAAGAGTTTGTCAGTCAATACCATTTTGACGTAGATCCGGAAACTTTTGTTGACTTTTACGACTCAAGAAACTGGTGTGTTGGCAAATCAGAAATCAGAAACTGGAAAGCAACCGTTAGAATGTGGCACCGACGAGCCGAAGAAAAGAACCAACAAACAAAAACAAATAACTTTGATGAAAGCTATTGGCACGAGCTCAAAGAACGCTTTGACCTGAAAACTTCGCCTACTCCACCAAAACCACCCCCAAAAAACACAACAAACTCTATATCAAAAACACAACAGTCCGCACCGCCTGAAATGGACTCAATCTTTAGTCGCTATATGTATAGCATAGAAAAAAATGACTTTTAAGAAGGGAGAATACAATGCAAAAAGTAGAATGTTTTTTATTACACCTGAAAGAAATATATCCTAGTTTAAGAAAACCATCCTCCTCAACCATAGATGATTGGAAAACAATCTTAGACCAATTAAGTGTGGAAGATATTGTTAATACGCTGAAACATTGGGTAAATTTAAATCCCAAAACACCGCCTACGCCAAAACAATTCAGCGCATCTCTGGTTAAAAAAAATACAAAAAAAACCAATAAACGAACTTTTCTTCCCTTTAATCCGGAAACCTATCTGTTTAATGAAGACATAAAAAAACAACGTAACAAACATTTTTTTTCTACCTATCGCAGAGCCGTAAACTACATCTTAAACGTGCGCCTAAAAGAATTTTATCCCAAAGAAGAATTTAAGAACTTCAATTACAGTGCCCGTTATGAAAGAGCAGTAGAAAAAGGATTGTTTGCAGACTTTGCAGATGTATTAGATTATGTAAGTGAATCGAGGGAATGCTATGACTAAAAGAAAAGACGACTTCTTGCTTGAACGTTACTTCAAACACGGTTTTCTAGATAAAAAATACTATCACAACAACACTTATTACCAACCCTATACCGCCAAAGACCGCTTAACTGCAGGACTTTTGTTCTACAAGGATTTCATCTCTTGGAAACAAGGACATCTACACTCACTAGATCCCTCAATCCCCAAAGTTGATTATTCTTATAATTTTACGGTAACCAATATCCCGATAAAACGATTCCGTTCAGCATTAAGAAAAGTATCTACCCCTTTTATTCCAATACTCTACAAAATTGTTTTGGAGCAACAAGAAATACCACCACCCGTAAAATGCACCAAACGAGAACGTTTGTATTTTAATGACGAAATAAAAACTCTCTTATGCAGAGGTTTAGACGAACTAATTTCATACTACCAATATTAGAAAGGATTAAACAATGAAATATACCACCAGCGACCGCATCAAATCATTACTGCGCCACATTCATCTTCAAGAAATATCAAATGACACCTACTACATCTCAAACCAATATAAAGAGGATACCGAAGAACTTTATTACCTAAAAAAGCTCCAAAAACAAGAAGAAAAAAATAAATAAAACGTAACATTTTTTTATCACGCATAATAAAAAATATGCTTGACCGAAACCAAAAATCCAGTAATCTTTTTTTATTATAAATATTATAGGAGATAAAAAGATGATACACGCTACCGCTGTTGTTGAACCAGGTGCAATAATTGATGAAACTGCCGAAATCGGTCCTTTTTGCTACATTTCCGGACGAGCAAAAATCGGCGCAGGTTGTAAACTTATTGCTAGAGTAACCATTCTTGGCGACACAACTCTTGGCACAGACAACATAGTTTTTCCAGGCGCCTGTCTTGGTGCAGGACCACAAGACCACGGTAACGAGTTTTTAAGCGAAGCCAAGCTTATCATTGGCAACTCTAACATAATAAGAGAAAATGTTACAATGCATGCAGGCACACCAAAAGAAGAATTTACCACTCGTGTAGGCTCAAACGGTATGTTTATGATTAACTCACATATCGCCCACGACTGTGTAGTAGGTGACAACGTTATTATGACCAATAATGCTGTAATCGGCGGTCACGTTCGTTTAGGTGATGGTGTTATTATGGGAGGCAACTCTGCCGTTCATCAATTTGTTCGTATTGGTCGCAAAGCTATGATAGGCGGAATGACGGGTGTTGCTCGTGACGTTATTCCATTTGCAATGGTAACTGGTGACAGAGGTAAGCTTCGTGGCCTAAACGTTATCGGCTTAAAACGTAGCGGTTATGATGAGCATACCGTAAAATCAGTTACTCGTGCCTATATGTATATCTTCAAATCAACAGACGGCACATTTGAAGAACGTGTTGAAAAGGCTGAATCCAAATATCACGACAATGCAATGGTATTAGAGCAAATAGCTTTCATCAAAGAAGCTATGCACAGTCGCCGACAAGTTTTGGTTGCAGAATAGTATAAAATATCTTAAACTGCCCCTATCAACAAAGATGGGGGCTTTTATTTTGAGCAATAATAAAAAACTGTATTATTCTTTTATTTTAATACTCGTTACACTTTTTTTTATCTCCATATACTATGCTTTTCGCCCTACTTTGCGTTATGCGGTCTTTGCTGGCTACAATCCAAACGGCATTATAGAACCTTACGTTGTAACCTACTTAAAAGAACTCAACAAACATACCGACGGTATCGTCTATATAACCGATTCTCCGATACAGCCTGAAGAACTTAAAAAACTCAATAACATAAATATACTCTACCACTACCACCAACGCCATAATGAATATGACTGGGGTTCATACAAACGAGGATATAACTGGCTAAAAACAAAC